>NZ_QOBB01000136.1:0-19515 GCF_024704855.1 Burkholderia sp. HAN2018
TGCCGAGCCCGAGCCCCGACGGGCCGCCGCGCCCCTGCGCGAGCTCGCGCCCGTGCCGGTCGGCCAGCACCGCGCGCGTGCCCGTGCCGCCACCGTCGATCCCGATCGCAAAAAGTAATGCCGCCATGCCTTCATCCCGCTGATTCGAACAGGCGCCAAGCTTAACCGGATCGGCGCCGCGCGCCCATCTGCCGTTCGGCCGGCTGTTCCGTGAAAAGGGCTTCCGCTATGCTGGCGCGATCGAATCGACACTGAAAACGAGGCAGACGATGTCGCAGCGGTGCAACTGGGTGAAGACTGAAGCGGATGCTCACTATCACGATACCGAGTGGGGCGTGCCGTCGCACGACGATCGCCACCTGTTCGAAATGCTGATCCTGGAAGGTGCGCAGGCCGGGCTGTCGTGGTCGACGATCCTGAACAAGCGCGCGGGCTATCGCGACGCCTTTGCGGATTTCGACGTCGATGCCGTCGCGCGCTTCACGCCGAAGCGCATCGAAAAGCTGCTCGAGAATCCCGGCATCGTGCGCAATCGCGCCAAGGTCGAATCGGCGGTCACCAATGCGCGTGCCGTGCAGCGCATCCGGGAAGAGCACGGGTCGCTCGCCGCGTTCCTGTGGTCGTTCGTCGGCGGCACGCCGGTCCAGAACGCGTGGCAGTCGTACCGCGACGCGCCCGCGTCGACCGAGCAGTCCGACGCGCTCAGCAAGGCGCTGAAGGCGTACGGCTGCAAGTTCGTCGGTTCGACGATCTGCTATGCGCTGATGCAGGCCACCGGCATGGTCAACGATCACGAGGTCGGCTGCCCGTGCCACGCGCAATGCGCGGCGCTCGGCGGCAAGCAGCCGGCACGCCGGCGCAAGGCGGGCTGACGGCGCGGGCATCCGCCGGCCGCCCGTCGTTCGCCGCGGCCCTGCGGCGGTTATGCCGGTTATGCCGGCAATTCCGGCCAGGCTGCCAGCCGCCCCCTCACGAAACGATGCGCAACGCGCAACCGCTCACCTCGCGGCGCGCGACGGCGCCGGCGCAACCGCCCGCGCACTGCGTGCGGCCCGCACGCGCGCGCTGCGCTTCTTCACCCAGATGCAGATGCCCGTCACGCTCAGCATCGCGATGACGATCCCGAGCACGCTCACCGCGGCGCGGCCCGCGACGCCGGCGATCCGCCCCGAGTGCAGCGGAAACTGCGCCTGCATGAACAGGTCGCCGGCCGAGCCGCGGCCCGGCACCTGGGTGGCGACGGGCTTGCCGGTCACCGCGTCCCAGTAGAGCCACGCGTTGCCGAGCCCGACGTCGCCGTGATCGTTGCCGGGCGTGAAGAACCCGACTGCGTAGGCATTCATCGCCGGCGCGAACAGCAGCGCGCCGGGCGGCGCGGCGATCCCGGCGTCGCGCCCGGCCGCGCGCGCGATCTCGACGATCCGCTCGCGCGGCAGCATCGTGCTGCCCGGCGGCGCGGGCGGGAAGTGTTCGGGATTCGTGTACGGCGTCTCGGCGAGCGGCGACACCAGCGATACCAGCGGCCGCACGACGGGCACGGCGAGATTCATCGAGATCGACGTGACCGCGACGACCAGCAGCAGCCCCCACACCCACACGCCGCCCGAGCGGTGCAGGTCGAACACCAGCGGATAGCCGCCGCGCCGCACGCGGAACGCGAACGACTTGCGCCAGCTTTTCAGGTTCGGAAACGCGAGCACGAGCGCGATCAGGCTGTCGATCGCCCACACGATGCCGACAACGCCCATCACCCAGAACCCGAAGTTGATCCCGCCGTACACCGGCAGGAACAGCGAGTAGTGCAGCCGGTAGATGAACGGCATCAGGTCGAGCCGCGCGAGCGACGGCGCGCCCCATTCGCGGCGCCCCTGCACCGCGCCGGTCGCGGGATCGACGGCGATCTGGCTGAAGTCGAGCGCGTACGGCTGGCCGGTCGCCGGATCGGTGCGCGGCATCACGCCGGCCTGCAGCGTATGGCCCGGTTCGATCGCGAGCGGCAGATAGGTCACCTGCACGCGCGGGTCGGCGGCCTCGATGCGCGCCGCGAGCGCGAGCGGATCAAGCGGCGCCGCATCGCTGCGTGCGGTGTAGAAGTCCGGGTTCAGTCGCGCGTCGAGCTCGTGGTCCCACGCGATCAGTGCGCCGGTCAGCCCCGCGGCGAACAGGAACAGCGCGATCGCGAGGCCGAACCAGCGATGCAGGCGGACGAGAAACGGTCGCAGGAACGCATTCATCGCGCCCCCGGCAAAGGGAAAGCAGGCCGGCACGAGCGGCCCCGGATCAACGGAATGCAGGTCATTTGAGGTCACGCGCCGCGCACGAGCGGTGCCGGCCGTCGCTGGCGAGGCCGGATGCCCTTGCACGCGGCATGGAATTGTTGCGCGTTCGACGGGTTTTGGTACGATGCGCGGCATTTTATCGCAATGCGAATGATTCTTACTTGCATTTTTACTTATCCACGATGACCGTCAGCCTCGCCCGCCCTCCCGTCCGTCCACGTCGCATGGCCGCCGCCCTTGCCTGCATTGCCGCGTCGCTCGCGCACGCGGACGATTCTCCCGGCGGCGCCACGGTGCTGCCTGCCGTCAACGTCACGGCCGCGCACGACTCGCCGCAGCACCTGACCGACACGGTCTCCACCGGCGCGCTCGGCACGCGCCGCCAGCTCGACACGCCGTTCTCGACGACGATCGTCACGTCGGAGGAACTCGAGGCACGCCAGCCGTACAAGCTCGGCGACGTGTTCGCGAACGACGCGTCGGTGTCCGACAACAGCGGCGCGTACAGCGCGTGGGCCAGCTACATGACCGTACGCGGCATGCAGCTCGACTGGCAGAACGGCTACAAGATCGACGGGCTGCCGTTCGTCACGTACGGGATCACGATGCCGTACGAGCAGCTCGATCGCGTCGAGCTGCTGAAGGGGCTCGGCGGTTTCCTGTACGGCTTCGTGACGCCCGGCGGCGTCGTCAACTACGTGACGAAGCAGCCTGGCGCCGAACCCGTGCGCAGCGTCGACGTCGGCTACCGGAGCACCAATGCGTGGACCGAGCACGTCGATCTCGGCCAGCGCTTCGGGCCGGACGGCAGGTTCGGCGCGCGGCTGAACGCGACGCACGAGGAAGGCAGGACATACAACGACGGCAACATCCGCCGCGACAGCGTATCGCTCGCGCTGCAGGCGAACCTGACGCGCGACCTGTCGGTGAATGTCGGCGCGCTGTACCAGGATCGCCGCACGACGGGCCAGACGCCGTCGATCTTCACCGGCAGCTATCCAGGCGGCGTGCTGCCCGCGACGATCAGCGGCGGCACGACGAACCTCGGCGGCAGGGACCAGTACCTGAACACGAACCTACAGCTCTATACGGCCGGGCTGCAGTACCAGCTCGCGCCCGACTGGCAGCTCGACGTCGCGTACGGCTACAGCAAGGCGACGCGCCGTCGCAACGAAAGCACGCTGTACCTGCAGGATGCGGCCGGCAACTACACCGACAGCCGCTACGTCGGGATGGAGGATCACCGCTTCAGCCAGTGGCGCGCGATGGTCGAGGGCAAGGTACGCACGGGAGCGTTCAGCCACCAGATCGTGATCGGCGCGTCGTGGCAGAAGCAGGCGAACGACTATTCGGCGAACAGCGTGTTCGTGCCGCTCGGCGCCGGCAACCTGTATGCGCCGAATCCGTACCGCTACGACAGCCCGCACGGCTTCGTCCAGTACCGCACGAGCGAGATCGTGCAGAAATCGCTGTTCGCGAGCGACACCGTGCAGCTCACGGCGCGCTGGTCGGTGCTCGCCGGCGTGCGCTACATGAACTACGAGCAGCGCTCGTTCCAGGCAAGCGGCGCCGAGGATCCCGGCTATCGCCAGAACGGCGTGGTGACGCCGACGTTCGCGGTGATGTTCAAGCTCGCGCCGACGACCACCGCGTACGCGAGCTACGCCGAATCGCTCGAGCCCGGCAGCCGCGTGAACGACGTCTACGCGAACGCCGGCCAGGTGCTCAAGCCGCTGCGCAGCAAACAGTACGAACTGGGGATCAAGAGCGAGCACGCGCGCTGGAGCGCGACGGCCGCGTTGTTCCGCATCGAGCGCAGCGCCGAATATGCGAACGCGGCGAACGTCTACGTGCAGGACGGCGAATCGGTCATTCAGGGGATCGAGTTCGGTGCGCGCGCGAAATTCGGCGCGCGCTGGAACGCGGGCGTCGACGCGATGCTGGTCGACGCGTGGTACGCGAACGGGATCGGCAACAACGGCAACCGCGTCACGGGCGCACCGCGTTTCGTGCTCGCCGGCGACATCGGCTATGCGGTGCCCGGCGTGCCGGGGCTGACGCTCGGCGTCGATGCGAAATTCACCGGCGCGACGCCGCTGCGCGCGGCCGGCGGCCTCGACGCCCCGGGCTTTCTCGTCGTCAATGCGGGGGCGCGTTACCTGACGCGGATCGGCCGCCACGACGTGACGCTGCGCGCGTCGATCGACAACGTGCTGAACCGCCGTTACTGGGAATACCAGTACGCGGACTACGTGAAGCCGGGCGACCCGCGCACGGTGAGCCTGAGCGCGAAGATCGACTTCTGAGCGCCGCGCCGGCTGCCGGCCGGCATGGCCGCACCGCGGCGGCCTCGGGATTTTCCCGAGCCGCAAAAGCAAAACGGCGGAGCGGCTTCTTTCGAAGCTCGCTCCGCCGTTTCGCGGCGAACCGTCAGACGCTCTTAGTGGAGCTTCTTCGGCAGCATCTGGCTGCGCAGGCGCTTGTGCAGGCGCTTGACGGCTGCTGCCTTCTTGCGCTTGCGGACTGCGGTCGGCTTTTCGTAGGACTGGCGCTCGCGCAGTTCAGCGATCAGGCCATTTTTTTCGATAGCACGGCGAAAGCGGCGAATCGCCACTTCGAACGGCTCGTTTTCTTTCAGAAGAATCGTCGTCATGTCGTTCCTAAATTGCTTAAACGGTCAAAAACGTAGCGGCCAAGCGCCACGCACCGGCCATCCGAGCGTCCCCACAAACAGGCGAAACGAGCGGAAATACGGCCTCGGAGGCCGGAAAAGAGAGGCGGAAAGCACCGCGAGTACGCTTCACAAGCCGCGTGCAGCGCCGCGTTTGACTGCCAGCAGACACGCCGAAAACGGCAGAGGCTTGACAGAAATCTCAATTCAGCCCGCCATCATAGCAGGGAATCACAGACAAAACCACCCTTTTGTCGATTGCGTGTGCACAGGCGAACGACTGCGTGGCGAGACCGCTTTCAAGCCCCGTCCATCCGGCATCGCGCCGGATCGGTCCGAAATGACAAAGAAGGATAAAAAATCGGGCCGAATCTCAACGCGCCCCTCAAGTTTTGTTTTGGTGCGCCGAAATCCTGCTCTGAGGCGGCCAGCAATGAACGAGTGCTTCCGCCGACGCCAAAACGGCTTTCCAGGGCTTTCGGCTTACACAGGAGATTTTTCCATGCTCGGAATTAACAGCAACATCAACTCGCTGGTTGCACAGCAGAACCTCAACGGCTCGCAAAACGCCCTGTCCCAGGCCATCACGCGCCTGTCGTCGGGCAAGCGCATCAACAGCGCGGCAGACGACGCGGCAGGCCTCGCGATCTCGACCCGGATGCAGACCCAGATCAACGGTCTGAACCAGGGCGTGTCGAACGCGAACGACGGCGTGTCGATGATTCAAACGGCATCGAGCGCACTGTCGTCGCTGACGAACAGCCTGCAACGTATCCGCCAGCTGGCCGTCCAGGCATCGACGGGCACGATGTCCTCGACCGACCAGGCAGCACTGCAACAGGAAGTTGCGCAACAGATCCAGGAAGTGAACCGTATCGCGTCGCAAACGACGTACAACGGCACGAACATCCTGAACGGCAACGCAGGCATCGTGTCGTTCCAGGTCGGCGCGAACGTCGGCCAGACGATCTCGCTGGACCTGAGCCAAAGCATGTCGGCTGCCAAGATCGGCGGCGGCCTGGTGCAGAAGGGCCAGACGGTCGGTACGGTGACGGGCCTGAGCCTCGACACCGCCGGCGTGTACACGTCGTCGGGCGCGGCGATTACCGCGATCAACGTGCTGTCGGACGGTCAAGGTGGCTACACGTTCACCGACCAGAACGGCGGCGCCATCGCGCAAACCGTTGCTCAGTCCGTGTTCGGCGCAAGCGCAACGACCAGCAACGGCACGGCAGTCGGCAATCTGTCGATTCAAGCGAGCGCAACCAGCACGAGCATGTCGTCGGCGGCGCTCACCGCAATCACGAACGCAGTTGCGCAGATCAACGCCGTCAACAAGCCGGCAACCGTGTCGGGCCTCGACATCAGCACCGTCAGCGGCGCGAACGTCGCGATGGTGTCGATCGACAACGCGCTGCAGACGGTGAACAACGTTCAGGCGCAGCTCGGTGCGGCACAAAACCGCTTCACGGCAATCGCCACGGCGCAGCAGGCAGAATCGACCGACCTGTCGTCGGCACAGTCGCAGATCACCGACGCGAACTTCGCGCAGGAAACCGCGAACATGTCGAAGAACCAGGTGCTGCAACAAGCTGGCATCTCGGTGCTCGCACAGGCAAACTCGCTGCCGCAGCAGGTCCTGAAGCTCCTGCAGTAATCGCGTAGCAACCCACGGCCGGGCCCCGCGTAACGCGCGGCCCGGCCGTCGTCACTTGGCGCGCGGGGCCTTGCCCCGCCGCCAGGTCCTTATCCAGAATTTCACGGACTACCCGCCGCACGGAGCACTACGATGTCGACGATCAATCCCGCCGTCACCGCCGCCAACAGCTCGGCCAACAGCGCGCTGCAACAGGCCGCCCAATCGATCATCAGCGGATCGACCGGCAACTCGTCGATGGACGTCAACTCGCTCGTGACGGCACTCGTCAATGCGAAGACCGCCGGCCAGACCGCCGCGCTCAGCGCGCAGCAGGCCAGCGACAACACCCAGATTTCCGCGTACGGCGCCCTTTCGGCCGCGCTGAGCGCACTCCAGGCCGGCGTCACGACACTGTCGAACGGCTCGCTGCAAAACACCTTCACCGCCACCGCGAGCGGCACCGGCCTGACCGCGACCGCGGGCGCCGGCGCCGTCGCCGGCAGCTATTCGGTCGGCGTCACGCAGATCGCGACGTCGCAGTCGCTGTCATCGGCCGCGTTCGGTGCGTCGACGGCGCTCGGCACCGGCACGATGACGCTGTCGCTCGGCAGCAAGTCGTTCACGGTCAACGTGGGCAGCAACAACAACACGCTGTCCGGCATCGCCGCCGCGATCAACAACACGACCGGTAACCCGGGCATCGTCGCGTCCGTCGTCAACGGCAGCGATGGCGCGCACCTCGTGCTCAGCTCGACGCCGACCGGTGCGGCGAATGCGATCAGCGTCACGGTCAGCAACGTGACCGGCGACAACGGCCTCTCCAGCCTCGGCGTCACGTCGACGGCCAGCACGACGGGCGGCCAGTCGTCCATTGCGTCCGCCAACAGCAGCGCCGCCTGGAAGCAAAGCACCGCCGCGCAGGACGCCGCCTTCACGATCAACGGCATCGCCGCGACGAGCGCGAGCAACACCGTGACGGGCGCGATCACCGGCGTCACGCTGAACCTGACCTCGGCCGCCGTCAGCGGCACGCAGCCGCAGACGCTGACGGTCGCCACCGACACGAAGACGCAAGCGTCGGCGATCAACAACTTCGTGACGCTCTACAACACGCTCGTCACGACGATGGGCTCGCTGTCGAGCTTCACGGCCGGCGCGTCGTCGCAAGGCCCGCTGCTCGGCGACTCGACGCTGAACACGATCCGCAACGCACTCGCGTCGGTCGTCGCGGGCGGCGTGAGCAGCAACGGCTCGACGGTCAACCTCGCGTCGATCGGCGTCACGCTGCAGGCCGACGGCACGCTGCAGGTCGACAGCACCGCGCTCAACTCCGCACTGCAGAACAACCCGACCGGCGTCGCGTCGCTGTTCAACTCGACGAACGGGATCGGCCAGCAGCTGACGAAGGACATCACGAACTACACGCAGACGGGCGGGCTGATCGCCGCACGCACGACCGCGCTCAACAACGACCTGAAAAGCGTCGCCACGCAGCAGACCAACCTGTCGAACTACGTCGCGCAGCTGACCAGCCAGTACCAGGCGCAATTCACCGCGCTCAACACGCTGATGGCGACGATGAACAGCAACTCGCAGTACCTGACGCAGCTGTTCGGCGGCACGAACAGTGCCGGCGCGCTGTCGAGCAACAAGAGCTGACCGCTGGCCGGACAGGAGAGCCACGATGGAACAGACCGAACTGATCGCCCAGCTCGACGCGCTCACCGACGCGATCGAACATGCGGCCGCGATGGCCGACTGGATCGAGGCGGCGCGCCTCGTCGACCTGCGCGAGCCGCTCGTTGCGTCGCTCGCGGCCGATCAGCCGCCGGCCGGCATCGCCGCGATCCGCCGGATTCAGGCCAGCAACGCGCGCATCTTCGCCGACGCGCAACGCGCGCAGCAGGAGCTGACCAACGAATACCAGGCGGCGATGGGCCGCGTGCAGGCCGTCGGCCAGTACCAGAGCATCGCGAGCCGTTAAATCGCGCCACGCGGCGCCCGACACGCGTGCGCCGCCAACCTGACAACAAGAACTACGCGCTGATGTGAGGGCGTGCTCGTTCGCCTCCGCCCGCCTCGTGCGGGCGTTTTTTTTGGGGCGCCGCCAGTCGCACCGCCCGGCCCCGCGGCGGGCCGTTCAATCGGCCAAACTGACCGGGCTTTTACCGTCATCTCGCGGCATCGGCGCAGCGGCGCGCTACCCATAATGGTATCGACCGACTTTCCGCAGATTCCATCATGCTCTCGCTCGACCTGTCCGCCTCCGCCACGCTTACGCCCGAACAGCAGCTTGCGCAGGACATTGCGCTCGTCATGGACAACGCGCTCGAGCGCCATCGCAGCGGCGCGTTCGACGACGCCCGGGCGCTGTACGAGGCCATCCTCGACGCGGTGCCCGCGCATGGGGATGCGCATTACAACCTCGCGGTGCTGCTGGCCGATACGGGCCACGCGGCCGACGCGGTGCCGCATTTCGAAGCCGCCCTCGGCGCGAGCCCGGACAACGGCTACTACTGGGTCAGCTACATTCACGCGCTGCATCGCAGCGGGCAGACGGCCGCCGCGTGGATCGCGGTCGAAATCGCGCAGCAGCGCGGCGTGCACGGCCCCGCGCTGAACGGCTTGATCGCCCAGTTGGCGTCACCCGACATCGTGCTCGCAACGGCAGCGGTCGCGGCCGCCCCAAGCGGCATCGACGCGGCGATCGTCCTGGAAACCGCGGCCGGGCGGAGCGACTCCGGCAAGTCTGCCCGCCGCCCCAATCAGACGCTGCTGCAAAAGCACGCAGCGCTGTTCGACAAGAACAGGCACGCGGAAGCCACCGCGCTTGCACGAAAACTGGTCGCCGACTATCCGGAAGACGGCGCATGCTGGCGCGCGCTGTCCGCCTCGCTTCACCGGGAAGGCCGCTTCGCGGAGATGATCGAGGCCGGCTTGCGCACGGTCGAATTGCTGCCGAACGAAGTCCTCGTGCGCATCCTGCTCGCCGATACGCTGCGGGCGATGAACCGTCTCGCCGAAGCCGACGAGCAGTGCACGCGCCTGTACCAGCTTCAGCCCGATCACCCGGAGGCCATGCGGATTCGCGGTCTCGTGCTGTTCGCGCTGCGCCGCACGAATGAAGCGCTCGCGGCCTGCCGGCGCGCGGTCGAACTCGCGCCCGGCGCCGCCGCGCCGTGCGGCACGCTCGGCTTCGTGCTGCTCGAACTGGGCGCAACGCAGGAAGCGATAGGCTGGCTGAAGCGCGCGATCGAAATCAACCCGACCGACAGCGTCACCCACAGCAGCATGCTGTTCTGTATCGCGCACAGCACCGAATTCGATCCGCAGGCGCTCGTGGCGGAGCACCGCAAGTTCGGCGAGCGCTACGACAATCAAAAGCGCAAGCGCGCGGCCGTGTTCTCGAACCCGCGCGATCCGGCGCGCAAGCTGCAGGTCGGCTTCGTATCGGGAGACCTGTACGGCCACGCAGTCGCCTCCTACGCGGTACCCGTGATCGAGCATCTCGCGGCCGATCCCGGCATTGCGATGCACTTCTATCACAATCACTTCGAGGAGGATCACACGTCGGAACGCTTCAAGACCCACGCGACGACCTGGCGCAACGTCGCCGGCATGAGCGACTCGGCCTTCCTCGAACGCGTGCGCAACGACGGCATCGACATCGTGATCGACCTGTCGGGCCATACCGGCCGCAACCGGCTCGTTGCGCTGGCGCAGCGCGCCGCGCCGGTTCAGGCGTCGTGGATCGGCTATCCGGCCACGACCGGCCTCGCCGCGATGGACTACTACCTGACGGACCGCTTCGTCGCGCCGCACGGCGCATTCGACGACCAGTTCGTCGAGCAGATCGTGCGGCTGCCCGCGATCGCGCCGTTCATGCCGCCGCCGAACTGCCCGCCCGTCAACGTGCTGCCGGCGCTGCACAACGGCTATACGACGTACGCCAGCTTCAACCGACTGAACAAGCTGAGCCCGCACGTGATCGAGGTCTGGGCGCGCGTGCTGCACGCGGACCCGACCGCACGCATGGCGCTCGGCGCGATCGGCAACGACGGCGACCAGCAGACGCTGACCGAATGGTTCGCAGCCGCCGGCATCGATGCCGGCCGCCTGACGTTCCACCGGCGCTCGAACATTCCCGTCTACATGCAGCAGCATCACGGCGTCGACCTCTGTCTCGACGCGTTCCCGTACACCGGTTCGACGACCACGCTGAACGCGCTGTGGATGGGCGTACCGACCGTGACGATCCCCGGCGCGACGATGGCCGGGCGCGGCAGCGCGGGCTGGCTGCAGCACGTCGGGCTCGACGCGTACATCGCGACCGACGAGGACGACTTCGTCGCGAGGGCGCTGGCGCTCGGCCGCGACACCGCCGCGCTGCAGGCGCTTCGCGCCAGCCTGCGCGCGCGCTGCGGAGAGTCCGCCGCGTTCCGACCGGCTGTCGTCGCGGCCGGGCTGTCGTCGGCGCTGCGCACGATGTGGACCCGCTGGTGCGCGGGCGAACCCGCGACCGCATTCGATACGCCGCTGTTCGACGACATGACCACCGCACAGGCCGCGGCAGAGGCCTGAACCTCACGTCAGATCGAGAGAGACCATCATGACCGCCAGCCTGCCCGCGTCGTCCGTCGCGCAACTGCCGCACGAACGCATCTACGTCACGCAGCCGCACCTGCCGCCGCTCGACGAATTCCTGCCGTACCTGGAGAAGATCTGGGAGAGCCGCACGCTGACCAACGGCGGCCCGTTCCACCAGCAGTTCGAGCGCGCGCTGTGCGAGTATCTCGGCGTGCCGCACCTGTCGCTGTTCGCGAACGGCACGCTCGCACTCGTCACCGCGCTGCAGGCGCTGCGCATCAACGGCGAAGTGATCACGACGCCGTATTCGTTCGTCGCCACCGCGCATTCGCTGCTGTGGAACGGCATCAAGCCGGTATTCGTCGACGTCACGCCCGGCACGCTCAACCTGGACCCCGCGCGCATCGAGGCGGCGATCACGCCACAAACCACCGCGATCATGCCCGTGCACTGCTACGGCAATCCGTGCGACGTCGACGCAATCCAGAAGATCGCCGACAACTACAACCTGCGCGTGATCTATGACGCCGCGCATGCGTTCGGTGTGCAGAACACCACCGGCAGCGTGCTCACCCACGGCGATCTGTCGGTGCTGAGCTTCCACGCGACGAAGGTGTTCAACACGTTCGAAGGCGGCGCGATCATCTGCCCCGACGCGAAGACCAAGCAACGGATCGATCACCTGAAGAACTTCGGTTTCGTCGACGAAGTCACGG
This sequence comes from Burkholderia sp. HAN2018, assembly GCF_024704855.1. Lineage (NCBI taxonomy): Bacteria > Pseudomonadati > Pseudomonadota > Betaproteobacteria > Burkholderiales > Burkholderiaceae > Burkholderia > Burkholderia sp. HAN2018. The sequence continues at coordinate 11,893 of NZ_QOBB01000136.1, forward strand.
TCGTCGCGCCCGGCATCAACGGCAAGATGAGCGAAATCAACGCCGCGTTCGGGATGCTGCAGTTGCAGCACATCGACGGCGCGCTCGCGCGCCGCCGCGAAATCGACACGCTGTACCGCACGCTGCTCGCCGACGTGCGCGGCATCCGCTGCGTGCCGCTCGGCGGCCAGACCGTCGCGAACCACGCGTATTTCGCGATCCTCGTCGACGAAGACTACCCGCTCGATCGCGACGGGCTGTACCGGAAGCTGCGCGACTACGACGTGTACGCGCGCCGCTACTTCCATCCGCTGATTTCGGAATTCCCGATGTACCGCGGGCTGCCGTCCGCCAACCGCGACAACCTGCCCGTCGCGACCGAGGCCGCGCGCAAGGTGCTGTGCCTGCCGATCTACCCGGCGCTCACCGACGACATGGTCCGCCGTATCGTCGAGCTGATCGCGCGCTGACGCGCGACGCCTACAGGTAACGCTCGCCGGCCGCGCGCGCGCGGATCCGGCGGGCCGGGTTGCCGTACACGACGGTGTACGGCTCGACGTCGTGCAGCACGACCGCGCCCGCGCCCACGACGCCGTGCTCGCCCACCGCGATCCGGTGCCGCAGCATCGCACCGAGGCCGATCGCCGCGCCGCGGCCGATCCGGCAGTTGCCGCCCGTGACGACGCCTGGCGCGAGACTCGAGAAATCCTCCATCGTGCCGTCGTGATCGAGCGACGCGTTCGTATTGACGATGCACCCGCTGCCGATCGTGCAGCACGGGTTGATCACCGCGCCGGCCATCACGACCGTCCCCGCGCCAATCGTCGACGCCTTGCCGATGCATGCGGCCGGATGCACCGCCGACACGCACGGCAGGCCCGGCACGAGCGCCGCAAGTGCGGCCGTCACGTTCTCTCGCGCGTGGTTGTCGCCGATGGCGACCAGCAGCCCGGCGATGCCGTGCGCACCGACCAGATCCGGCAGGTCGCGTTCGGCGCCCAGCACCGCGTAGCCGAGGGTCTCCTCGCCGCGGGGCCGGAACGAATCGATCAGCCCGGCGATCCGGTACCGGCCAGCCTGTTCGACGATGTCGATCACGACCTTGGCGTGACCGGACGAGCCGACGATGACGATGTTTTCCACAAGGGCCTCGATTGATCTGAAAGCAGGGGCGGCCTTGCCGCGTTCCCCGCAGTATGCCGCGTCGCCATACCCGCGCGGCGCGCGCCGTCATGTCAGACGACCTGCGCCGTCTCGTCCGCCGTCACGCGACCCGCTGCAAAATGCGCGGCAAACGCCGCCCGCAAGCGCTCGGCCAACCGGATCCAGCTCTCGTCGCGCCCGCGCCGGAACAGCCGCACCGTGCCCGGATACCACGGCGAATCGTCGCGGCCGTGCATCCAGCGCCAGTCCACGTCCTGATTCGGCAGCAGCACCCAGCAAGGCTTGCCGAGCGACGCGGCCAGATGCGCGGTGGACGTGTCGACGCACACCACGAGATCGAGTTGCGCGACGATCGCGGCCGTATCCGCGAAATCGTCGAGCTCCGAGCCCAGATGCAGCAACGGCAGGCCGCCCGGCGGCTGACGCGCCTCGTCCTCGCCCTGCCCTTTCTGCAGACTCACGAAATTCACCCCCGGCACGCTCCACAGCGGCGTCAGCAACGCAAGCGACGGCAGCGAGCGGTGCGCGTCGTTGTGATGCTTCGGGTTGCCTTTCCACACGAGGCCGACGCGCGGGCCGGCCGGCAATACATCGACGCGTGTGCGCCAGCGCGCGACGCTGGCCGGATCGGGCGCGAGCCGCACCGGCGGCGGGATCGTGTCGAGTGTCGTGCCCATGTGCATCGGCGCGCTCAGCAAACTCGTCCAGTAATCGAACTGCGCGGCTTGCGCCATCGCCGTCTCGTGATCGAGCACCGCGTCGACGCCGTCGACCGTCGCCATCAGCCGATGCAGCGCGGGCTGGCACGCGAACACCACGCGCGCCGCGTGCCGCTCACGAAATTCCGCGAAATAGCGGCTGAACTGCAGCATGTCGCCCAGGCCGTCTTCCTGCCAGACGAGCAGCGTCTTGCCGGCGAGCGGCTCACCCTGCCACTGCGCGCACCGCAGCACCTCGCGGGTCCGGCGGTGCACGAACGCCGTGTGTTCGTAGCGCGATTCGTAGCGCCGCCAGCCTTCTTCGAACCGGCCCAGGCCGAGCAACAGCGTCGCCAGGCCGAAACGCGCATCGCCATAGTCCGCACGCAGTTCGAGCGCACGGCGGTACGCGCGTTCGGCGTCGTCGTGGCGGCCGGCATGCGCGAACGTGGTGCCGAGGTTGTAGTGCACTTCGGCCATGTCCGGAGCGAGCGACAGCGCCTCGGCGAACACGGCCATCGCTTCGTCGTGACGACCCTGCGCGCGCAGGACGCAGCCGAGATTGTTGTGCGGCTGCGGCAGGCCGGGACGGCAACGGATCGCGTCGCGATAGGCCGCTTCGGCTTCCGGCAGGCGATCGAGGTTCTGCAGCGCGACGCCGAGGTTGTAGTGCGCCTCCGGGTGATCCGGGCACAGCGCGAGCGCCTGGCGGCTGGCGGCTTCCGCTTCCGGCAGCCGCTGCATGTCGACGAGGATCGCGCCGAGATTGGCGTGCGCGAGCACGGAGTCCGTGCGCACGGTAATCGCGAGCCGGTAGGCGAGTTCCGCTTCGGCCTGGCGGCCGAGCACACGCAACAGGTTGCCGAGATCGGTCAGCACGTCGGCCGACTGCGGCTCGATCAGCAGCGCCTGCCCGAATGCCTGCTCGGCTTCATCGAGCCGGCCGAGCGCTTCGAGCACCTTGCCGAACCGGTGATGGTGCGACGCCCGCAACGGCGTGACGGACGCGAGCTGCTGGCGCAGGAGTGCCTCGGCATCGGCCAGGCGCCCTTGCGACACGAGCAACGCGCCGAGGCCGTCGCAGGCCGGCTCGAACGCCGGCATCGCGTCGATCGCGCGCCGCCACCATGCTTCCGCGTCGGCCAGCCGGTTCAGGCCGAGCGCGCAGACGGCCGCGATGTGCAGCGCCGCGACTGCCGGCACCGGCCGGTCGAGCAGGGGCGCGACGAGTGACAGTGCGTCGGCGAACTGTCCGTTCTGGCACAGGGTCGCCGCGTGTTGAACCAGCGCGGATTCGTCGGAAGCAGGGGTCATGTCATGCGGCGCCGCACGGCGCGCGGCGCGAACGGACGTTCAGACGGACGCCGGCACGGCGGCCGGTTGGCCCGGCTGGCTGACGGCCCGGTCCCTGGCCTCCTGGAGCGCTGCGAGCGTGTCGAGTGCGCGCTCTTCGTCGGCGGTGAAATCGACCAGAAATGCATCGTTGTTCTGCTTGATCCAGTCGAGCGGCATGTCCCACCACGCGAGCTGCAGCAGTCGTTCGCGCACTTTTTCCGTGAAACGGAAGCGAATCAGACGAGCCGGCGAACCGGCATAAATGCCGTACGCCTCGGTGCGGAAATTGGGCGGGATGACGGCCCGCGCGCCGATCACGCATCCGCTCTCGATCTGACTGCCACCGAGAAACAGCGCTTCGTCGCCGATCCAGACGTCGTTGTGGATCACGGTGTCCGCGTATTGCGGCATCGGCGGATTCTCGAGGCCGTTACCGTAGAGGCTGAACAGGCTCGTGGAAATGGTCCGGATCTCGTGCTGGCCATTCAACAGGAATCGCAGACGCATTCCGCCAGCCACGTGCTTGCCGATCACGAGTTTCTGAACGTCCCGATCGTACTTTGCGATCGATCCCACACCGATCGACGAGCACCGGCCGATATGACACGTCCCCATCGGCGCCTCTTCATCGACCCAGTTGCGGAAAAAATTGTTCGGAATCGCCGAAAAGGCACCATCCCGGTAGCCGAGCACGATGAAATGCTTCGCCCACGGATGGTCAGGCAGCACGCCAATACAATCGTCGGAGGTCGTAACGTTCATTCGCGGTCGCAAGTGTGCCGGTGCGGCGGCTCGATGCCGGGCCGCTCGAAACGGCGGTGGAAAACGTCGCGGCACATCGGCCACGAGCAGGGACGATGCAGTATAGAAAGCCGGCGACGGCAACCGACAACGAATAAGAACGGCGTTCTGGCTTCTGTTCCGGAGATAGGGGCTGGTGAGGTCTCGCGTCCGCGGCCCGGATGCGCCGCGCGTGGGCGTGGAATTGCCGTCGCCGGCCGATGACGGGTGCGTGCATCATTCGGCGCTCGGGCGTTGACGCCCGGTTTTCCTTCGTGATGCTCACACGTCGGCAGAGTCGCAGCTTCGATCCGGCCGGCCGGTTCCGTCACGGGAGCCGGCCGCCGTGGCGATGTGCCGCCGCCGCCTTCACCAACGGTGTGCGCCGCTCACTCCCCCGCGCTCAATTACTCGACGAACACCCACCGCAACTACTCGAACTGCACGAGCTGGAACTGCACGAACTCGACGAACTGCAGCTCGACGACGAGCAACTGCTGTCCGATGCATCGAACGAACTACCGCTGCCCGCTTTCAGGGCGGCGAGCGACGACATCCGCGACGCGGTCTGCACGGTTTGCGAATACACCGACCAAGCGGTGCCGGCCAGCGCACCCGCACCGAACAGCGCGGCAGTCCACAACAACGGGTCCGGGTCGTCGCGTTCGCGGTCCTGCGTCTGCTGCGTCTGCTGCGTCTGCTGTGCTGCGTGCGCATCGGGTTGCGAGGGTTGCGGGCGCTGCGGATTTCGCGCGGCGCGCGGATCGTGCGCGATCCGGCGCGCAAGCAGCGCGGCCCGCCCGGCAGCCGTCGCCCCACCGCGCCCGAAACCGGTCAGCCGCCGCACGACGATCCGGTACGCGACCGCGAACACCACCATGCAGACCGCGAGCAGCAACACGGGCCGCCCGCGGCTCAGGCCGATCGCGAGTTTCGCGGCCCCCGTGCCCAGTACGATCAGCACGATCGCACGCGCGGCCAGGCGCGACGCGCGCATCTCGCCGGGTGCCCACAGCCAGCCTTGTGCGCGCATTCCGTCGACGACCTCCTGCGCATACCCGGCGAGTCGCTTGCGAAACACGTCGTAGCTCACGGTGCCGGACGGCTGCTCCTTGAGCCACGCGCAGTGGTCGTCATGGCGCCCCGCACGTTCCATGTCGGCGATCTGCACGTAGCCACCCTGCCCGGGTGCGGCCCACAGGTCGACCGCGCCCGCCTGCGCGAGCGACATCGTCACGACCTGGGCGACCCGTGCCTCGCCGCCGGTGAGATAGGCGACTTCGTCGGTGCTCAGGTCGGCCGACGCCTTGCGCGTATGCCCGCCCCAGCGTCGACAGCGGAACTCGATCGCCTGAAGCACGACGATCAGCAACAACGCGACGACGCACGCCGGCACATAGAACGCGAGAAACTGCGACCCCGCGTAGTTCAGCACGTTGAAGTCCTGCGCCGATGCGCAGGTCGCGGCGACGCTCGCAGCGGCAGCCGGCCAGGCGAGTTTCGGCAGCCGGTCGCGCCAGGTCCTGCGCGCCGGCACGGCGGCCGGCGAGTTCGCGTCCCCCGCCCCATTCGCAGCCGACGGTTCCGGGGGCAGCGATCCGGATGCGGCACGCAGGCCGGCAGGCCGCGGCCAGATCGACTCCGGCGGCTCGCAGCCGAACAGCCGGCGATAGCTGTCCAGCGTGTCGCGATAACGCTGCGCGTACGCGGCGGCCTCGTCCGGCGCGCCCGTGCCGGGCATGTGATGCAGCCGCGCGCGCAGCACGCCGGCGCAGAAGACGTCCCAGTATTCGAGCGTGTATTGCAGGTGGAAATGCCACGCGGCATCGACCGCGACCGACGGCGTGACCGGGTGTCCGGCCGCCTGCGAGAGAAACGCGAAGCGCTTGTATTCGTCGATCACGGCCAGCGCGTGCGCATGCGACCAGCCTTCGGCTTCGGCAAGACGCCGGCTGTACGGCAGCGGCGCGTTCGGGTCGTCAGGGGAATACGCTCGCAGACGCGCGAGCAGCGCGTGCTGCGCATCGGTCAGCGCGCGGGCATCGACTGCGGTCGAGGTAGACGGAATGGCAGCCATCGGGAGTCGGCGCGATGCGCGGACGGCCGCCGCGATCGACGCTTGGAGTTGTCGTTGCGGGGGATTCTCGCACATCGGCGAGGCGGCGCGACGGCGTGCCGGGCCTGCATGCAGGGCCGCTCGCGGCGCTGCGCCGCGGGTCAGAGGTTGAGCTGCGCGATCGTGATGTCGAGCGCGGCCGCAACCTTCTTGCGCATCGACTTGCGCAGCTTCCCGCGCTTTTCCTGTTTGGCGTAGTCCGCGCGACTGATGCCGATCCGCCGCGCGAGCATCTCGGCCCGCGTCAGGCCGAGATGCTCGCGCCACGCGCGCGCGGGCGAGCTTCCGTCGAACACGACGCGCGTCACGAGCTCGTGCGGAATCAGGTCGCGTGCGGCGCACCGCTGCGCGACATAGTCCGCGTACGGGATCACGACGAAGGCTGGCGCGCCGTCCGGGCCGTTGATGATCTGGACTGGGTGGGATTTGGTCATGCGGTGATCGCGGCGCCGGTTTCCGGGCGGCTGTTCCTCGTTTCGGTCGACATGTTCAATCGGCGTTTCAGGCCGGCTTCGGGTGCGTCGAACGACATCGGTGCAAGGTTTCGCCCGGTCGGATGCACGCGATCGGAAACCGCCATGCTGATAGCCGGCCGGAATATTACTGCAAGCGGGGAAATGGTGATGGGGATGAGACGGCGAAACCGCCGAGCGCCTGAACAGGCATGTTTTGGCGCGCCCGGCTGGGATCGAACCAGCAACCCCTGCCTTCGGAGGGCAGTACTCTATCCATTGAGCTACGGGCGCGTGAGACAGTGAAACGACCCCAATATACAGGCCGCCCACGATTGGCAAGACGGCAAGGATACCCGGTTTCCCATGACGCGTCCACCTTGCCCGACGAATCCCCGCCGCACCGCGCTGCGTGCGGGTAAACACGCGCCATCGCGCCGCTCGCCGTGATGTAAACGTTCCGTCTATAATCGTCCGTGCTTCATTGGACTGCCATTTTGCCGTTGCACCGCGCTCACAATTCCTATTCACGGAGACGAGGCAAGCATGAGCGAAGCACCCCACGAATCTCCCGTCAAAACCCCCGGGCAGCTGATTGCCGTCATCATCGCGTCGTTCGCGATTCCGATCATCCTGATCGTCCTGTTCGCCAATTATGCGAACCATGCGTTCCGCGCCGGCGCCGGCACGGACGCGCTATCCGACGAGCAGGTCGCCGCGCGTATCGCCCCGCTCGCGCAGGTCGAAGTGAAGGACGCCAACGCGCCCCGCACGTACAAGACCGGCGAGGCTGTCTACAAGGCCGTCTGCGTGACCTGCCACGGCACGGGCGCCGCCGGCGCGCCGAAATTCGGCAACAAGGACGACTGGGCGCCGCGCATCTCGCAAGGCTTCGACACGCTGCTGAAGACGGCGCTGGCCGGCAAGGGTGCGATGCCGCCGCGCGGCGGCACGAGCCCCGACGACGTCAGCGACTATGAAATCGCCCGTGCGATCGTCTACATGGCGAACAACGACGGCGCGAACTTCCCCGAACCGGCCGCACCGGCCGCCAACGCGGCGCAGCCCGCCAGCGGCGCGGCAGGCGCGTCGGGCCCGG
>NZ_QOBB01000137.1:0-19474 GCF_024704855.1 Burkholderia sp. HAN2018
CGTGCGGCTGCGCCGGCCGGCGGGGGGCTTCGCCCCGGCGCCCACGGCTGGTGCGGGGCGGCGCGAAAGGGTGCGATCATCGAGTCAATTGCTGAGAGAAGGGCGGGCTTTACGGTATAATCCGTTTTTCCCGCGAGCATTCAGCGATGACCAAATATGTTTTCGTCACCGGCGGCGTAGTTTCTTCCCTCGGCAAGGGTATTGCCGCCGCCTCCCTCGCCGCGATCCTCGAATCGCGCGGTCTGAAAGTCACCCTCCTCAAACTCGATCCCTACATCAACGTCGACCCCGGCACGATGAGCCCGTTCCAGCACGGCGAAGTGTTCGTGACGGAAGACGGAGCGGAGACCGACCTCGACCTCGGCCACTATGAGCGCTTCATCAGCACGAAGATGCGCAAGGCCAACAACTTCACGACCGGCCAGATCTACGAATCGGTGATCCGCAAGGAGCGCCGCGGCGACTATCTCGGCAAGACCGTGCAGGTGATTCCGCACATCACGAACGAAATCCAGGCGTTCATCGAGCGCGGGGCGGCATCGGCCACCTGCGGCGAGCCGGATGTCGCGATCGTCGAGATCGGCGGCACGGTCGGCGACATCGAATCGCTGCCGTTCCTTGAAGCCGCGCGCCAGATGAGCCTGCGCCTCGGCCGCAACAGCGCGTGCTTCGTGCACCTGACGCTGGTGCCGTACGTCGCGACGGCCGGCGAGCTGAAGACGAAGCCGACCCAGCACAGCGTGCAGAAGCTGCGCGAGATCGGCATCCTGCCGCACGTGCTGCTGTGCCGTGCGGACCGCCGCATTCCGGACGACGAATCGAAGAAGATCTCGATGTTCTCGAACGTGCCGGAAGACGCCGTGATCTCGGTGTGGGACGCCGACAGCATCTACAAGATTCCGCAGATGCTGCACGACCAGGGCCTCGACCGGATCATCTGCGAGGAACTGAAGCTGTCGCCGAAGGACGCCGACCTGAGCATGTGGTCGGAACTCGTCGAGAAGCTCGAGAACCCGAAGCACGAAGTGACGATCGGCATGGTCGGCAAGTACGTCGACCTGACCGAGTCGTACAAGTCGCTGATCGAGGCGCTGCGCCACGCATCGCTGCACACGTCGACCAAGGTCAACATCGAATACATCGACTCGGAAGAGATCGAGTCGAACGGTGTCGACAGCCTGAAGCACCTCGACGCCGTGCTGGTGCCGGGCGGTTTCGGCCGTCGCGGCACGGAAGGCAAGATCGCGGCGATCCGCTATGCGCGTGAAGCCAAGGTGCCGTATCTCGGCATCTGCCTCGGCATGCAGCTCGCGGTGATCGAATTCGCACGCGACGTCGTCGGCCTGAAGCAGGCGAACAGCACGGAATTCGAGCCGGACACGCCGGAACGCGTGGTCGCGCTGATCACCGAGTGGTATGACCGCGACGGCAAGGTCGAGACGCGCACCGAGGAATCCGACCTCGGCGGCACGATGCGCCTCGGTTCGCAGCGCTGCCCGATCAAGCCCGGCACGATGGCCGAGGAAATCTATGGCAAGGACGTGAACGAACGCCATCGCCACCGTTATGAAGTCAATAACCGCTTCGTGCCCCAGCTCGAAGCCGGCGGCCTTATCATCAGCGCCCGTACCCCGAGCGAGGATCTGCCGGAAATGATGGAGCTGCCGCGTTCGATGCACCCGTGGTTCGTCGGCGTCCAGTTCCACCCGGAATTCACGTCCACGCCGCGTGACGGTCATCCCCTCTTCAAGTCGTTCGTCGAAGCCGCGCTCGCCAACAAGCAAGCGCGCGGAGTGCAAGCATGAAGCTGTGCGATTTCGAGGTCGGTCTCGACAAACCTTTCTTCCTGATCGCGGGTACCTGCGTCGTCGAGTCGGAGCAAATGACGATCGACACGGCAGGCCGCCTGAAGGAAATCTGCGCGAAGCTGAACGTTCCGTTCATCTACAAGTCGTCCTACGACAAGGCGAACCGCAGCTCGGGCAAGTCGTTTCGTGGCCTCGGAATGGACGAGGGCCTGCGGATCCTGTCCGAGGTGAAGCGCCAGCTCGGCCTGCCGGTGCTGACCGACGTGCATTCGATCGACGAGATCGAGCAGGTCGCGTCGGTCGTCGACGTGCTGCAGACGCCCGCGTTCCTGTGCCGCCAGACCGATTTCATCCAGGCGTGCGCGCGCTCGGGCAAGCCCGTCAACATCAAGAAGGGCCAGTTCCTCGCGCCGCACGACATGAAGAACGTGATCGACAAGGCGCGCGACGCCGCACGTGAAGCGGGGCTGTCGGAAGACCGCTTCATGGCGTGCGAGCGCGGTGTCTCGTTCGGCTACAACAATCTCGTGTCGGACATGCGTTCGCTCGCGATCATGCGCGAGACGAGCGCCCCGGTCGTGTTCGACGCGACCCACTCGGTGCAGTTGCCGGGCGGGCAGGGCACGAGCTCGGGCGGCCAGCGCGAATTCGTGCCGGTGCTTGCCCGTGCGGCAGTCGCGACGGGCGTCGCGGGCCTCTTCATGGAAACGCACCCGAATCCGGCCGAGGCAAAATCGGACGGCCCGAACGCGGTGCCGCTGAACCGGATGGGCGCGCTGCTGGAGACCCTCGTCACGCTCGACCAGGCGGTGAAGCGCCACCCGTTCCTGGAAAACGATTTCAATTAAAGATCGAATGAACCTTGCGACGGTTTCGCGCGTCAGTAGCGAAAGCGGTTCAGGCGCGCGCGCCGTCGCAGTTTGAAGAATCCATCGTCATTCTCAGAGGAAACCCATGAGTGCAATCGTAGATATCATCGGCCGCGAGATTCTGGATTCGCGCGGCAACCCCACCGTCGAATGCGACGTGCTGCTCGAATCGGGCACGATGGGCCGCGCGGCCGTGCCGTCGGGCGCGTCCACCGGCTCGCGTGAAGCGATCGAACTGCGCGACGGCGAAGCCGGCCGCTACAACGGCAAGGGCGTGCTGAAGGCGGTCGAGCACATCAACACCGAAATCTCCGAAGCCATCATGGGCCTCGACGCGTCGGAACAGGCGTTCCTCGACAAGACGCTGCTCGAGCTGGACGGCACCGACAACAAGTCGCGCCTCGGCGCGAACGCGATGCTGGCCGTGTCGATGGCCGTCGCGAAGGCAGCCGCCGAAGAGGCCGGCCTGCCGCTGTACCGCTACTTCGGCGGTTCGGGCGCGATGCAACTGCCGGTGCCGATGATGAACATCGTCAACGGCGGCGCGCATGCGAACAACAGCCTCGACATCCAGGAATTCATGATCGTCCCGGTGAGCCAGCCGACGTTCCGTGAAGCCCTGCGTTGCGGCGCGGAAGTGTTCCACGCACTGAAGAAGATCCTGAGCGACCGCGGCATGAGCACGGCAGTCGGCGACGAAGGCGGCTTCGCGCCGAACTTCGGCAGCAACGACGAGTGCCTGTCGACGATCCTGCAGGCGATCGAGAAGGCCGGCTACCGTGCGGGCGAAGACGTGCTGCTCGCGCTCGATTGCGCGGCATCCGAGTTCTATCACGACGGCAAGTACCAGCTCGCGGGCGAAGGCCTGCAACTGTCGTCGGCCGAATTCACCGACTACCTCGCGACGCTCGCCGACAAGTTCCCGATCGTGTCGATCGAGGACGGCATGCACGAAAGCGACTGGGAAGGCTGGAAGCTGCTGACCGACCGCCTCGGCAAGAAGGTGCAGCTGGTCGGCGACGACCTGTTCGTCACGAACACGCGCATCCTGAAGGAAGGCATCGAGAAGGGCATCGCGAACTCGATCCTCATCAAGATCAACCAGATCGGTACGCTGACCGAAACGTTCGCAGCCATCGAAATGGCGAAGCGCGCAGGCTACACGGCCGTGATCTCGCACCGCTCGGGCGAAACGGAAGATTCGACGATCGCGGATATCGCGGTCGGCCTGAACGCCGGTCAGATCAAGACGGGTTCGCTGTCGCGCAGCGACCGTATCTCGAAGTACAACCAGCTGCTGCGCATCGAGGAAGATCTCGGCGACATCGCGAGCTACCCGGGTAAATCGGCTTTCTATAACCTGCGCTAACGCGCTACTATCGGGTTCGTCATATCGACGCCGCTCTGTGCATGTGCGCGGAGCGGCGCTTCTTATATCTGCGTTTCTTACATGCGGCTTGTCACTGTCGTCCTGATTGCCTTGCTGGCGCTCATTCAGTACCCCCTATGGTGGGGACACGGCGGCTGGCTGCGGGTGCATGAATTGCGTCAGCAGCTCGACGACCAGCTCCAGAAGAATGCGGACGAGAAGCTGCGCAACGAGCGCACCGCCGGCGAAGTGCAGGATCTGCAGAGCGGCACCGCGGCCATCGAGGAGCGCGCGCGCTACGAGATGGGCATGGTGAAGGACGGCGAGGTATTCGTGCAGTTCGTGTCGCCGAATGCGCCGGCCGCGCCGCTGAACAACATGCCGTCGAATACGTCGACGCGCGGCGCCGTGTCCGCGGCGCCGGTGCGCGTCGTGCCGAATCCGCAGTCGATCGCGAAGCCGTCGCGGCATCATGGCGGCGACAAGGGCAAGGCCGCGCATCACTGATCTCGATCGTTCGAACCCATTGAAAAAGCGCGGGAAATGCCGCGCCTTTTTATTTCCTGCCGGTAGTCAATCGGCTGAGCGATGGATGCTCACCACCACCATCCCGGGTAGCCGTAGCTGATACCCGTGCCCCAGCGATTGCCCCATCCGCCGTAATACCCGCCGTAGACGGTCACGGGCGGCGGCGAGTAATAGGCCCACGCGCGCGCGGCTGCCTCGGCTGCCATCGCGCCGTTCTGTTCGCGCAGCACCTGCTGGTCGATCTCGTCATAGCGCTTGCGTTCGGCGCTCGACAGCGCGGGCGGCTGGCCGCCCGATGCGCCGGGTTCGGGCAGGCGGCTCAGGATCGTGGAAGTCGGCGGCGGCATCGCGCAGCCGGCAAGCGCGAGCGTGCAGGCGGCAACGCTCGTCAGGACGACGGTTCGAAACGGGAGACGAAGCGGGCGATTCATGTGTTTCTCCTGCAGCGCGCCGACGACGGGAAGCGGCTTGCGCCGAAGTGCGGGACTTCGGCGCGCGAGCCTTGCGTGCGACGCTCGTGCGTCATTATGCGCCCGTGCCCGGACGGCGGGCATCGGGGCGCCGCTCAGTGACGCTGTTCGGTCGCGGGCGCGATGCCCGTCTCGACGCCGGGTGCCGCGAACAGCTGCGCGACGTCGACCGGATCGAATTCATAGCGCTGATTGCAGAACTCGCAATGGATCTCGACGTGGCCACGCTCGACGATCACGCTGTCGACCTCTTCGCGGCCGAGCATGCGCAGCATCGTACCGACCTTCTCGCGCGAGCACGAGCACTGGAAGCGCGTGCCGGCCGGCTCGAAGTGCTGCACGTTTTCCTGCCAGAACAGCCGGCGGAACACGACTTCCGGTTCGACCTCGAGCAGTTCCTTGGCGGACAGCGTGCCGCCGAGCGTGCAGACGCGTTCCCACGTATCGGTATCGGTTTCGGCGTTGCGCGGCACGATGCCGCCGTCGCCCGGCAGCTTCTGCAGCAGCATGCCGACTGCGCGGTCGCGATCGGCCGCGAGCCACATCCGCGTGTCGAGCTGCTCCGAGTGATGCATGTAATGCTCGAGCACCTGCGAGACGGATTCGAGCGGGCCGTCGACGCCGTTCAGCGGCACGATGCCCTGGTACGGCTGCTGGCCCGGCAGCTTGTCGGCCGGGTCGAGCGTGATCACGCAACGGCCGTGACCGCTCGCATTGACGAGCGATGCGAAGCTGGTGTCGTCGCCGATCGTCTGGGCAGCGTCGCCGGCGAACTTCGCGGTGGCCCGCATCGACAGATCCGAGCCGCACTGGACGACCAGCATCTGGACCGGCCCGTCGCCGAAGATCTGCATGATCAGGGTGCCGTTGAATTTCAGGTTCGCGGACAGCAGCGCGCATGCGGCCATCATCTCGCCGAGCACCGTGCGCACGGGGGCCGGGTAGTCGCGGCGGGAGAGCACTTCCTGCCACGTATTGCGCAGCGAAACGATCTCGCCGCGCACGGGCGCCGCATTGAACATGAATTTCTGTAACTGGTCGCTCACTCTTCTTCCTTGAAATCCGTGCGAATCATCCGATTCGCACGAGTTGCTCCTTGAAATGCGCACGCCGCTCGACGTACGTCTTCGCGTTCGTGCGCAGCCGCGCGATGTCTTCCGCCGTCAGCTCGCGCACGACTTTCGCCGGTGCGCCGAGAATCAGCGAATTGTCCGGGAACGTCTTGCCTTCCGTCACGACCGCGCCGGCACCAACCAGACAGTTGCGGCCGATCACCGCTCCATTCAAGACCACCGCCTGAATCCCGACCAGCGACCCTTCGCCGATCGTGCAGCCGTGCAGCATGGCCTGGTGCCCGATCGTCACGTTTTCGGCAATCGTCAGCGGAAAGCCCGGGTCCGTATGCAGTACCGCGCCTTCCTGGACGTTGCTGCCCGCGCCGACGGTAATCGTCTCGTTGTCGCCGCGAATCGTCGCACCGAACCAGACGCTCGCGTTCTCCTCGAGCACGACCTTGCCGATGATGGCCGCCGTGTCGGCGACGAATACGCTTTCGTGGATCGTCGGGGCCGTATCGCCCAGCTTGTAGATCGTCACGGAGTCTCCTTGTCTCTTCGATGATGGGCGCCGGTAGAATGGCGCGTCCGGTTTGCCCGGCGCGTTCGCATTGCGCCGCGGAACAATCGCCTATTGTAAACCGTCGCGTGCGTGCGCTCCCGCGATGCGCGCGCAGGGTGTCCCCGTTTATGAGCATGGAGTCTTCTTCTTTCGGCGATGCGCGTGCCTGTGTGCGCCGCGCCGCGCTTGTCGCACTGCGTGACGCAGAACCCGCGGCCAAGGCCGCACAGGTGCGCTCGCTCCACGATGCGCTGCTGGCCGGGCGGGCGACGATCGCCCCATCGCTCGAATTGCCCGAGCCGGCCGACCTGCCCGGGCGCCCGGCGCGCCCGCCGCTCGTCGAGCCGCGCCAGCTCGAGCGACGCAGCATGCGTTCGCCCGAAGGGCGCGCCGTGCTGCTGCACGCGCTTGCCCATATCGAGTTCAATGCGATCAACCTCGCGCTCGACGCCGTCTGGCGCTTCGCGGGCCTGCCGAACGCGTTCTACTCGGACTGGCTGAAGGTGGCGGCCGAGGAGGCGTACCACTTCACGCTGCTGTCGGACCGCCTGGCGGCATTCGGGCATGCGTACGGCGATTTTCCCGCGCACAACGGCCTGTGGGAGATGTGCGAGCGAACCAAGGGTGACGTGCTTGCGCGCATGGCGCTCGTGCCGCGTACGCTCGAGGCCCGCGGGCTCGACGCATCGCCGCCGATTCGCGCGCGGCTCGTACAGGCGGGCGACGATGCGTCGGCCGCGATCCTCGACGTGATCCTGCGCGACGAAATCGGCCATGTCGCGATCGGCAACCGCTGGTTCCGGCATCTGTGCGACGAAGCCGGCCGCGATCCCGTGCCGACCTACCGGCAGCTCGCCGAGCAATACCATGCCCCGCGGCTGCGCGGCCCGTTCAATTTCGACGCACGCCGCGATGCCGGATTCGAGCAGGCCGAACTCGACGAACTGGCCGCGCAGGACGGGGCGGACGGAAGCGCGCCGCGCTGACCCGCTCGGGTTCGGCTGCGTTTCGACCGCCGCCGGCTGTCCAGGGCACCCGGCAGATGGCGCGTCCCGGCGGCCCGTGCGCGCCGGCGCCGCTAGAGCGGCGCCTCGACTGCCAGCCGCCGGAAAGAAGGCGCCGCCGCTATAATCGAACGACCATTCTTTTTTGAGCGGCTGCGATGAGTGCCTCGAGTTCTGTTTCCGATTTCGTCATGGTGCGCGGCGTCCAGCTGCATGTCCGGCGCTGGGGCCGGCCCGATGCGCCGACGCTGTTCATGCTGCATGGCTGGATGGACGTCGCGGCGTCGTTCCAGTTCGTCGTCGATGCGCTCGCGGGCGACTGGCAGGTGATCGCGCCCGATGCGCGCGGCTTCGGGCTGTCCGACTGGCCGGTCGCGCGGCAGGGTGGCGGCCACTACTGGTTCCACGAATACCTGGGCGATCTCGATGCGCTCGTCGACCACTATGCGCCGGCCGGCGAAGTCAACCTGGTCGGGCACAGCATGGGCGCGAACGTCGTGTGCCTGTATGCCGGCGCACGGCCGGAGCGCGTGCGGCGCGTGGTCGATCTCGAGGGTTTCGGGCTCGCGCCCGCGCGGGCCGAGCAGGCGCCGCGCCGGCTGCGCGGCTGGCTCGACGAGTTGCGCGAACCGCCCGCGCTGCGCCCTTATGCGTCACTCGACGACGTGGCGGCGCGCCTGACCAGGACCAATCCCCGGCTGGACCCGCGTCGCGCCGCGTTCCTCGCCGCGCACTGGTCGAAGCGCGGCGACGACGGCCTCTACCACCTGCTGGCCGACCCCGCTCACAAGATGCCGGGCCCGCTGCTGTACCGGCTCGACGAAGTGATGGCTACCTGGGCGCAGGTGCGTGCGAAGGTGCTGCACGTCGAGGCCGTCAACTCGCCGACGCTCGCACACATCGCCGGCGATATCCCGCTGCCGGAATTCAAGGCGCGTTTCAACGCGTTTCCCGACTGGCGCGAGAAGCTCGTCGAGGATGCCGGCCACATGGTGCATCACGATCAGCCTGAGCAGATCGCGGCGCTGATCGAGGCGTTCTGCGCGTAAGCCGCGCGGCGTCAGCGGCGGGGCAGGCGGGCGGCGCATTGCCGCGTTGCAGTAGAATGAAGCCTTACCTGCCATGCCGACAATGAACGCCGATCTCCACTGCCATTCGAATGTTTCCGACGGGTTGCTGTCGCCTGCCGACGTCGCGCGCCGCGCCCATGCCGGCGGCGTGACCCTGTGGGCGTTGACCGACCACGACGAAATCGGCGGTCAGGCGGCGGCGCGTAGCGAGGCGGAAGCGCTCGGCATGCGCTACCTGAGCGGCGTCGAGATTTCGGTCACGTGGGCGTCGCGCACCGTGCACATCGTCGGCCTGAACGTCGATCCCGCGAATCCGGTGCTCGTCGACGGCCTGTATCGCACGCGCCACGGCCGCGCGGCGCGCGCGCTGGCGATCGGCGAGCAGCTCGCCACGCTCGGCATTCCCGGCGCGTACGAAGGCGCGCTGAAGTACGTATCGAATCCCGACCTGATCTCCCGCACGCATTTCGCGCGGTTTCTCGTCGAGAACGGCCATGCCGAATCGACGTCCGACGTGTTCGATCGCCTGCTCGGCGACGGCAAGCCCGGGTTCGTCCCGCACCGTTGGGCGACGCTGCCCGACGCCGTCGCATGGATTCGGGCGGCCGGCGGTGAAGCCGTGGTCGCGCATCCGGGCCGTTATCGCTATACGCCCGTCGAATTCGACGCGTTTTTCGGCGAGTTCATCGATCTGGGCGGCCGCGCGATCGAGGTCGTGACGGGCAGCCACACGCCCGACCAGTACCGCGAATACGCGGACGTCGCACGCCGCTTCGGCTTCGAGGTATCGCGCGGCTCGGATTTCCATGCGCCAGGCGAGGGCCGTGTCGAGCTCGGCGGCCTGCCGCCGCTGCCGCCCGACCTGACACCGGTCTGGGAGCGCTGGCTCTGACACCGGGCGGTGGCCTGCCGCCCGCGTCGCCGCCGGCGCGCGCATCCGACTTCTCTTCCTTTACGTACCCCCACGTACCCCCATGTCCCAGTTCTTCAGGATTCATCCGGATAATCCGCAACCGCGCCTGATCAAGCAGGCCGTGGAGATCGTCAGCAAGGGCGGCGTGATCGCGATGCCGACCGATTCGAGCTATGCGCTCGCGTGCCATCTCGACGACAAGGACGCGGTCGAGCGGGTGCGCCGGATTCGCGGCCTCGACGAGAAGCAGCACCTGTCGCTGCTCGTGCGCGACCTGTCGGAGCTCGCCAACTTCGCGATGGTCGACAACCGCCAGTACCGCCAGATCAAGTCGGTGACGCCCGGCCCGTACGTGTTCATCCTGCAGGCGACCAAGGAAGTGCCGCGCCGGCTGTCGCATCCGTCGCGCAAGACGATCGGGTTGCGCGTGCCCGATCACGCGATCACGCTCGCGTTGCTGGAGTCGCTCGGCCAGCCGCTGCTCGGCACGACGCTGATCCTGCCGCCGGACGACGAGCCGCTCAACGATCCCGAAGACATTCGCGCGCGGCTCGAGAAACAGGTCGACCTCGTGATCGACGGTGGCGCGTGCCCGCGCGAGCCGTCGACGGTGATCGATCTCACCGGCGACGAGCCCGAGCTCGTGCGCGCGGGGCGCGGCGCGCTCGAGCCGTTCGGCCTCTCGGCGCCGTAAGCGCGCCGTTCCATTTTTTGCGCGAGTGCGCTTGTTACAATAACGCGATATGGATGCTTCCCTGATACAGACCATCGCCGTCTACGCGCTGCCCGTGATCTTCGCGATCACGCTGCACGAGGCTGCGCACGGCTACGCCGCCCGCCTGCTCGGCGACAACACCGCCTACATGATGGGACGCGTGTCGTTCAACCCGATGCGCCACATCGATCCGCTCGGCACGATCGCGATTCCGCTCGCGATGTATTTCCTGACGGGCGGCGCGTTTCTGTTCGGCTATGCGAAGCCGGTGCCGGTGTCGTTCGGCAACCTGCGCGATCCGCGCTGGGGCAGCCTGTGGGTATCGCTCGCGGGGCCGGCCTGCAACTTCGTGCAGGCGCTGATCTGGGGCGTGCTGACGCTCGTGCTGCCCGCCGTCGGCATCGACGAGCCGTTCTTCACGCGGATGGCGTTTGCCGGCGTCAGCGCGAACCTCGTACTGGGCGTGCTGAACCTGTTTCCGCTGCCGCCGCTCGACGGCGGCCGCATCCTGGCGGCGCTGCTGCCGACGAAGCAATCGATCGCGCTGTCGCGCATCGAGCCGTACGGTTTCATCATCGTCCTCGCGCTGGTCGCGACGGGCGTGCTGACGAATTTCTGGCTGCGCCCGCTCGTCAACGTCGGCTACGCCGTCCTGAGCGCCATCCTGTCCCCATTCGCCTCGCTTTTCTAACGACAATCATGTTCCCTGAACGTATTTTCTCCGGCATGCGACCCACCGGGTCGCTGCACCTCGGTCATTACCACGGCGTGCTGAAAAACTGGGTGAAGCTGCAGTCCGAGTACCCGTGCTTCTTCTGCGTCGTCGACTGGCATGCGCTGACGACGCACTACGAGACTCCCGAGGTCATCGAGAAGAACGTGTGGGACGTGCTGATCGACTGGCTTGCGTCCGGCATCGATCCGGCCCAGGCGACGCTGTTCATCCAGAGCAAGGTGCCCGAACATGCCGAACTCGCGCTGCTGCTCGGCATGAGCACGCCGCTCGGCTGGCTCGAACGCGTGCCGACCTACAAGGAGCAGATGGAGAAGCTGAAGGACAAGGATCTGTCGACCTACGGCTTCCTCGGCTACCCGGTGCTGATGGCGGCCGATATCCTGCTGTATCGCGGCTCGCTCGTGCCGGTCGGTGAAGACCAGGTGCCGCACGTCGAGATGACGCGCGAGATCGCGCGCCGCTTCAACTACCTGTACGGCCGCGAGCCGGGCTTCGAGGAGAAGGCGCTCGATGCCGCGAAGAAACTCGGCGGCAAGCGCGCGAAGCTCTATCACGAGCTGCGCAATGCATACCAGCAGGAGGGCGACGACGAGGCGCTCGAACAGGCGCGCGCGATGCTGCAGGAATCGCAGAGTCTGTCGATGAGCGACCGCGAGCGCCTGTTCGGCTATCTCGAAGGCGCGCGCAAGATCATCCTCGTCGAGCCGCAGGCGCTCCTCACCGAAGCATCGCGGATGCCGGGTCTCGACGGGCAGAAGATGTCCAAGTCGTACGGCAACACAATCGGCCTGCGTGAAGACGCCGAGACGATCACGAAGAAGGTCCGCACGATGCCGACCGATCCCGCGCGCGTGCGCCGCACCGATCCGGGCGATCCCGACAAGTGCCCGGTGTGGCAGCTGCACCAGGTCTATACGGACGAAGCAACGCATGACTGGGTGCAGAAGGGTTGTCGTTCGGCGGGCATCGGCTGCCTCGATTGCAAGCAGCCGGTCGTCGAAGGCATCCTGCGCGAGCAGCAGCCGATGCTCGAGCGTGCGCAGAAGTACATGGACGATCCGTCGCTGCTGCGCGCGATCGTCGCGGACGGTTGCGACAAGGCGCGCAAGTACGCGACGGAAACGATGCGCGACGTGCGCGACGCGATGGGCCTGTCGTACAACTGATCGACCGCATGAGCGCATCCGTCATCGCCGCCGCGGGCGGCCACGTCGCCCAGGCCGAGCCGTCGCGCTGGGTCGCGCAATGGTCGCGGCTCGTGCCGGCAGGCGGCGCGGTGCTGGATGTCGCCGCGGGCGGCGGGCGCCATGCGCGCTGGTTCGCGTCGCGCGGGCATCCGGTCGTCGCACTCGACCGCGACCCGGTCGCGCTGGCCGCGTTGCGTGCGATTCCGGGCGTCGACGCCCGTGACGCCGATCTCGAAGGCGCGCCGTGGCCATTGCCGGCCGGCGAGCAGTTTTCGGCGGTGATCGTCACCCATTATCTGCATCGTCCGCTCTGGCCCCATCTGCTCGATGCGGTGGCGCCGGGCGGCGTGCTCATCTACGAAACCTTCGCGCAAGGAAACGAATCGGTCGGTAAACCGTCCAACCCCGCGTTCCTGCTCGCCCCGGGCGAGCTACTGGATGCCGTGCACGGCCGCCTGCGGGTGGTGGCGTACGAGGACGGGTTCGTTGCCGCGCCGCGCGAGGCGTTCGTCCAGCGTCTCTGCGCAGTGCGCGAGGGCGCGACCCCGAAGGCGGGGGCGGGAATTCCACGTTACGAACTGCCCGGCTAATCCGCTACAATCTCAACGTTTACCGGTACATAACCTCAATCGCGTTTCATGGCTAACGGCACCCAAGACGGCATTCAAATCCGCGGCAGCATCCCCGCGATCGTCACCCCGATGCTCGAAGACGGCAGTCTCGACCTGCCGGCGTTTCGCAAACTGATCGACTGGCATATCGCGGAAGGCACCGATGCGCTCGTCGTGGTCGGTACGAGCGGCGAGTCGGCAACGCTCAACGTCGAAGAGCACATCCTGATGATCCGCACGGCGGTCGAGCATGCGGCGAAACGCATCCCGATCATCGCGGGCGCGGGCGGCAACTCGACCGCCGAGGCGATCGAGCTGACGAAGCACGCGAAAGCCGTCGGCGCGGACGCGACGCTGCAGGTCGTGCCGTACTACAACAAGCCGACGCAGGAAGGCATGTACCGTCACTTCAAGACGATCGCCGAAGCGGTCGACCTGCCGGTGATCCTGTACAACGTGCCGGGCCGCACGGTCGCGGACATGGCGAACGAGACGATGCTGCGCCTCGCGGAAGTCCCGGGCATCATCGGCGTGAAGGAAGCGACCGGCAACATCGATCGCGCCGCGCACCTGATCAAGGCTGCACCGAAGCATTTCGCGATCTATAGCGGCGACGATCCGACGGCAATCGCGCTGATGCTGCTCGGCGGCCACGGCAACATCTCGGTCACGGCGAACGTCGCACCGCGTGCGATGAGCGAGCTGTGCCGCGCGGCGCTGGCCGGCGACGTACAGACGGCCCGCGAACTGCACATGAAGCTGCTGTCGCTGCACAAGAACCTGTTCATCGAGGCGAACCCGATTCCGGTGAAGTGGGCGCTGCAGGCGATGGGCAAAATGCAGGGCGGCATCCGGCTGCCGCTCACGGCGCTCGACGAGCGCTGCCACGATGCCGTGCGTTCGGCCCTCGTCGAGGCCGGCGTCCTCGCCTGATGCCGAGGCGGCCGCGTCCTGCGGCCGCCGGCTCGTACCCTGATCAACCCGCACCGGCCGGCTCCGTCCGGCGCCGCTCCTGACGAGCGTTCTAGCAAGACGAAGGATTTCATGAAACGTTTCGCCTTTTCCTCTCGCGCCATCCAGATGTCGGTGGTGGCGCTGGCGCTGGGCGCGCTCGCCGGCTGCGATACGCTGAACGACTATCTGGCCCCCGACCGGGTCAACTACAAGAACACCGGTTCGGCGCCGCCGCTCGCGGTGCCGAGCGACCTGAAGCCGGTGCCGACGACGCAGCAGTTCGTCGCGCCGCCGAGCAACGCCGGCCTCGGCACGCTGCCGCCGCGGGCCACGACCCAGGCCGGCAACGCGACCGACGGCATTCCGAGCGCGCAGGATCCGTTCGGCATGCACATCGAGCGCGACGGCGATCGCCGCTGGCTCGTCGTCGATGGCCGGACGCCCGAGCAGCTGTGGCCGATCCTGAAGGAGTTCTGGCAGGAGAACGGCTTCTCGCTGAAGACCGACGCGCCGTCGACGGGCATCATGGCCACCGACTGGGCCGAAAACCGCGCGAACATTCCTGACGACTGGTTCCGTCGCACGATCGGCAAGGTCATCGATTTCGCATACTCGTCCGGTACGCGCGACCGCTTCCGTACGCTCGTGAACCGCACGTCGGACGGCAACACCGACATCTCGATCACGCACAGCGCGATGGAAGAAATGATGGTCGGCCCGCAGGGCGGCACGTCGTCGCGCTGGGAGGAGCGTCCGCGCAACCCGGTGCTGGAAGCCGTGTTCCTGTCGAAGTTGATGCAGAAGTTCGGCCTGACCGATGCGCAGGCGAAGCAGCTGCTGACCGATGCACGCCCCGCGACGGCGCCGGCGCAGGTCAGCGACGCGAGCAACGGCGCGGCAACGCTGCAGCTGGCCGAGTCGTTCGACCGTGCGTGGCTGCGAGTGGGTCTGGCGCTCGACCGGACCAACTTCACGGTCGACAATCGCGACCGCGAGAAGGGCGTGTACACCGTGCGCTATGCGAATTCCATGGAAGAGCTGAAGCGTGACGGCCTGTTCGGCAAGCTGTTCTACGGCGGCCCGGCGGCCGCGAAGCCGGGCAAGGAATTCCTGGTCAACGTGCGTGCGCAAGGCAACGGCGGCACGCAGGTCGCGGTGATCGGCGCAAACGGTCAGGTCGACAACTCGTCGGACGCGCAGCGGATCATTTCGCTGCTCCACGCGCAGCTGAACTGAGCGCGTGCGATTCGCCAGCCTCGGAAGCGGCAGCGAAGGCAACGCGCTGGTCGTCGAGGCCTCGAGCGGCACGACGACCACCCGCGTGCTGCTCGACTGCGGCTTTTCCGCCAAGGAGGTCGAGCGTCGGCTCGGCCGTCTGAATCTCTGCATCGGCGATCTCGATGCGATCCTGATTACCCACGAACACAGCGACCACGTCGGCAGTGCGCTGACGCTCGCCCGCCGGGCGTCGCTGCCGCTCTACATGAGCTGGGGCACCGCGCGCGCGGTCGGCGCGGACGAGGCCGATGTCGACCTCCACGTGCTGTGGGGCGACGAGACGGCCGCGATTCGCGATCTGGCCGTGATGCCCTATACGGTCCCTCACGACGCGCGCGAGCCGCTCCAGTTCGTCTTTATGGACGGCTGCAGCCGGCTCGGCGTGCTGACGGACGTCGGCATGGCCACGCCGCACATCACGACGGTACTGAGCGGTTGTGACGCGCTGGTGCTCGAATCCAACCACGACACCGCAATGCTGGCCGCGAGCCGCTATCCGCAGTCGCTGAAGGCGCGCATCGGCGGCAACCACGGCCACCTGAGCAACGACGCGGCGGCGGCCATCCTCGCATCGCTTGAGCGCAGCCGCCTTCGGCACCTGGTCGGGGCGCACCTGAGCCAGCAGAACAACCTGCCGGAACTGGTCCGCCAGGCGTTTGGCGGCGTACTGGGGACGAACGGGGAGGACGTGATCGTGGCCACGCAGGACGCGGGCTTCGACTGGCTGGCGCTCGAATGAGCGGGGCAGGGCCGTTGCGGCGGCCCGGTACGACTGCCGGGCGACAGACGCGAAAACGGCAGACGTAAAAAAACCGGCCCTCGGGCCGGTTTTTTTCAGCTGACGCTGAGGCTTACTGGCTTGCGCCCGAAGCCGGAGCAGCCGTCGCTGCCGAAGCAGCCGACGCCACTGCAGCAGCAGCGTCGCTCGCAGCAGCCGTTGCCGACGAAGCAGCGGCAGCAGCGTCGCTCGCTGCACCAGCAACTGCCGAAGCAGCCGTCGAAGCAGCAGCAGCCGCGTCGCTTGCAGCCGACGAAGCAGCTTGATCAGCGCTCTTGTTGCAAGCAGCCAGTGCAACAGCAGCCAACAGGGAAGCTACGAGGAGGGATTTCTTCATGATCACGTCCTTTTATGGTTAAAGGTAAGCAACAGCGCGAAACAATACCGGTAATGTGCTCCAACACCGACCTGGGCCGCTGGTGGAGATGCACTTCTAGAGCGTGAATCTTCCCTACGGCTTGGGCGGAAATTATATGCACTTTCCTATCGACCGTCGACAAATGCGGGGTCAATACGTTGTCTTTCCCATACAGAATTTGATCTGTACGGGCATACGGGGCGACTCACACTAATTCCGGTTTCCGACCCGTATCCAGCCCGCACGATACCACTCGTGCAATAAAGCTGTCATTGAGGGAGCCCGGGATAGTGTTACAAACCGTTTCGCCTCCATCTGGCGTTGATTGGCCAGTTCGGGCAGCCATTCGCTGGCTTGCTCGAGCGGTCCTTCCTCGCCATTAATGAAGTACGAGCGCGCGTTATACATCAATGCGGCCCTTCTGTCGAGACACACGCCACGACGTGACGCTTGCGTGACGAACGCGGCTTCGGACAGCGGGCGCGCGGGCGGGTCGAAAACGACGTTCGGTTTGGGCTCGCTCAGGTAGCAGCCGAGAAACTCTGCGACGTCGCGCTTGCGCCAGCGAATCGCGTCGACGATCTCGGCAACGCGCTCGACCATCGCCGGAGGCAGTTGCGCGGGCGTGTCGACGGCCGGCTGCTTCGGGTCGCGGTAGAGGTCGTCGCCGCACCCGTCCCGCAGGCCGCCACGTTCCGCGAGATAGTACAGGAACTGGGCGCCCAGTTCGCCTGCGGACGGCGCCCGGAAGCCGATCGAGCAGGTCATGCATTCGCCTTCGGCCACGCCGTCGTGCGCGATGTGCGGCGGCAGGTACAGCATGTCGCCGGGTTCCAGCACCCATTCGTCGCTCGGCTCGAAGTTTTCGAGGATCTTCAGCGGCACGTCCGGCTGCAGTGACAGGTCCTTCTGCGCGCCGACGCGCCAGCGGCGCCGGCCCTCGACCTGCAGCAGGAAGACGTCGTATGAATCGAAATGCGGGCCGACGCCGCCGCCGTCCGTCGCGTACGAGATCATCAGGTCGTCCAGCCGCGCGTCGGGGATGAAGCGGAAGCGGTCGAGCAGCGCGCGCGCCGCGTCGACGTGCAGGTCGAGCCCTTGTACGAGCAGGGTCCAGGCCTTGCGCGTGACGGCCGGCAGCGAGCCCGGTTCGAACGGGCCGTGAGCCAGTTGCCACTTGTTACGAAAATGGGTGATCAGTCGCGATTCCGCGTCATAGTCCGTGGCGAGCTCGAACAGCGCGTCGCGCGAGACCGGCGACGCGACGCCGGGGATCGCCTGGCGGATCAGGAGCGGCTTCTTCTGCCAGTAGCCGCGCATGAATTGCGTCGGCGTAAGACCGCCGAGCAGCGGTGTGGGAAGATCGGAGGGCGGCGCGCCGAGCGGGGCGGCAGCGGCATCCCGCGGTTCGGCTTGAGACCGGTTGCGCATCGTATAATGAGACTTGTATTTGGGAGAATTGGATGAAAATCGCAAAAAACACCGTCGTGTCGGTCACTTACAAGCTGTCGGATGCACAGGGCAATCTGATCGAGGAAAGCGACGAGCCGATGGTTTATCTGCACGGCGGCTATGATGGCACGTTCCCCAAGATCGAGGAACAGCTCGACGGCCACGAGCCGGGCTACGAGGCACAGGTCCAGCTCGAGCCGCAGGACGCGTTCGGCGACTACGATCCCGAACTCGTGAAGATCGAGCCGCGCGATCGTTTTCCCGAGCCGCTCGAAGTGGGCATGCAGTTCGAAGGCACGCCGGAAGACGGCGACGAGGAAGTCGATTCGCTGATCTATACGGTCACCGACATCGCCGAAGACAAGGTCGTGCTCGACGGCAACCACCCGCTGGCAGGCATGGCGCTGCGTTTCGCGCTGACCGTGAAGGACGTTCGCGAAGCCACCGAAGACGAAATCGAGCATGAGCACGCACATGGCGCTGAAGGGCTCGAGATCGTCGACGAGGACGAAGACGAAGACGGCGAAGCGCCGTCAGGGCGCACCCTGCACTGAGCTTGCAGGCAGGCCGGGCGCCGGCCCCGACGCTGGGGTTGGCACGGGCCACGACGCGCCGCCCGGGGCGGTGCCGTCGCCCTGCAGCGGCGGCGCGACCGACGATGAGTCAGGTAGCGCCGGCAATGCAGGGATTTCCGGCATCTGCGGCAGCGGGACGTCGTCACGGGGCACGAGCGGCAGCGCGGGCGGCACCGGCAGGTTCTTCGGTACTTCCTGCAGGCTCACGTTGAAGATCGTCTGCCGTGCCGGCGACACGCTCACCTTGACCCACTGATTCGCCGGATGACGCGGTCCGATCGCAACGCGCGTCACGTTACCGACCAGTTCACCGTCGTCCGCACGCAGCGGGCGGTCGATCAGAAAGCCGTTCGCCAGCGCTTCGCTGCTCGCGTGCATCACGAGTATCGGGCCGCGGAACGTCGCCGCCGCCTTCACCAGCGTTCGTTTCAACTCGCGGAAGCCGTCCCGCACGCGCGGCCGGTTGAAACGCAGCCATGCGAAGCGTTCCGCGCGTTCATAGCGCTCGAACTGCGGATCGCCTTCGAATATCACCACCATCGCACGCGCCTCGCGCCGCTTCGCGTATTCGGCCGCGTGGTCGATCCAGAAACCGTTCGCGATGATGCGGTCCTCGAATTCGCCGTTGCGGCCGCCGGCCGTCAGGTAATGGTTGTTCGGCGCCGGCGCGTTGAGTGCGACGTAGACGATGTCGTCGCGCATCCAGCGTGCATTCTCCCGATACGGTCGGAACCGTGCGACTTCGCTTTCCCGCGTGATCGGCAGCGCGCCGGGGTCGGGCAGTGCCGAATCGGCGAGCAGCGTCTGCCGCAGGAAGTCGAGCCGCTCGACCGGATCGTAGCTACCGCCGGCCACGGTGTTGCACGTTGCCCAGTCGTCGTGACCGGGAACGAATACGAGCGGCACGCGTGCCGCATCCAGGATCGCGCCGCGCTGCGAGTACAGTGCATCGCGGCACGCTTCCTTCGAACCCTTGAGATCGCCCGCATAGACCACGAACGCGAGGTTGCGCTCGCGCGCGATCGCATCGAGCAGCCGCTGGGCGGCCGGTTCGTCCGCAGGAGTGTTGATCACGCCCGACACGACCGCGAACGAGTAGGGCGCGGTGCTGCGCTTCGGCGGCGCAGCCAGCGCGGCGGCCTGGGCGAGCGCGAGCACCGCCGCGACGAGCGCGGCGGCGGC
>NZ_QOBB01000138.1:0-19381 GCF_024704855.1 Burkholderia sp. HAN2018
GAGCCCGGGCCGGATCGCGCCGGCGCGCAGCCGCGCATACGCATAACGCGGCTCGGCATTCGCGAGCGGGTGGACGGCGACAACGGCCGGCAGTGCCGCGTCCACGCGCCGCCGCAGCCCTTTCGGCAAAAATTGCCGGACCGCGGCACGGCCGCCTTCGACCGTCACGTCGACGGCCGAGCCGACCAGCGGATAGCCGAGCGCCGCGGCGATGCGATACGGCAGCATGCCGGTGTCGTACGCGCCCTCGGCGCGTGTGCCGGTCAGCACGAGGTCGTAGCCGTCGATACGCGCGGCGAGCGCATGCACGGCATCGTCGCCGTCGCGGCAGGCCAGCACCTCGACCTCCCGCGCGCCGAGCGCGAGATATTCGGCAAGCGCCGCGTTCGCGGGATCGCCCGCATGAATCACGTCGAGCTTCGCGCGATGCCGCTCCGCGAGCTGGCGGCCGGTTTCGAGCGCGGCCGCGTCGTTGCGGCTGTAGCGCGCGACGCCGCTGACCGGATGACGGCCGACGGACACGAGCACCGCGATGCGTTGCAAGGGGCGGGGGGCGTTCATGCGGCGACTCCTTCCGGTTCACGGGTGCCGACCGCGGCCGGCGATTCTCCACGCGCGGCGCGCGCGGCCTGCACCTGCTCGATCAGCGCGGCGATCGTCGCCTGCGCATCGCCCACCACCGTCAGGTTCGCGCGTTTCGCGATCGGTGCGCTGCCGTCGAGATTCACCGCGATCACGTGGCGGCAGTCCTTGATCCCCTGCAGGTGCTGCACCGCGCCCGAGATGCCGAACGCGATGTACACGCTCGCCTCGACCGTCTTGCCGGTCGCGCCGACCTGCTTGTCGCGCGTGAAGTGACCGTTGTCGACCGCGACGCGGCTCGCGCCGATCGCCGCGCCGAACACGCCGGCCAACCGCTCGAACGCGCCGATGTCGGATACGCCGTTGCCGGCCGACACGATGAAATCGGCTTCCTCGAGCGCGACCTGGGCCGCGTCGATTTCATCGAGGCCGAGATCGCGATACGGCTGCGCGGCGTCATGGGCCGGGTGGATGAAGTCGGCGGCGAGACGCTCGCCCGCGCCGACGAACGGCAGCTTCGCGTCGACCGCGTTCTGCGCGAGCAGGATCACGTCGGGCAGCGCACGGGTGGCAAAGGCGCGCCCGGCCTGCGCATACGCGCCGACATGCTTCGCGTCGATCTCGACGACATGGGTCGCGACGCTCGCGCCGGCGGCCGCCGCGTAGCGCCGGCCGAGATCGCCGTCGCCCGTCGCGTTGTCGGGCACGAACACGTGTTTCGGCGCGAGCGCGGCCACACAAGCCTGCAATGCTTGCAGTTCGCTTTCGGGATCGAACGTGCGGCGATCGAAGCCGGTCAACTCGAGCAGCTTGTCGACGCCCAGTTCGGCCACGTCGTCCTTCAGTTCGCCGAACGCGAGCAGCGCGACTTCGGTCTGCGCATCGGCGAGCAATGCGGCGGCGGCGATCGCCTGCCGCGAATGATCGTCGAGCGCGCCGCGCTCACCGTGCGCCACCACCAGCATCACGTGCTTCGGGTCCTGCACCGCGCGGCGCGGCTTCGCGGCCGCTGCGCCGTGACCGTGCGCCGACCAGTGCGCGGCGCTCGCATCGGCGCTGCCTTCCTCGCCGAGCGTGATGCGCTTCAGGCCCGCGGCCGTGATGATGAACGGCCGGCGCGGATCGATTCGTTTGATCGTGTTCATCGATTCACTCCAGCGAGGCGGCGACGAGTTCGGCCACGTCGAGCACGTCGGGGCGCGGGCCCACGACGCCTTCGAGCATCGCCGTGCAGTTCGGGCATGCAACCGCGACCACGTCTGCGCCGATCGTGCGCGCGTCGGCGATGCGGATGTCGGGAATGCGCTGCTTGCCGGGGATGTCGGTCAGCGGCGCACCGCCGCCACCGCCGCAGCAGCGGCCGCGCATGCCGTTGCGCTCCATCTCGACGACCTGGATGCCGATCGTCTTCAGCAGCTTGCGCGGCGCTTCCGTCTCGCCGTTGTAGCGGCCGAGGTAGCACGGGTCGTGATACGTGGTGCGCTTCTCGCTCAATGCTTCGACGGCCTTCGGCGCGATCTTGCCGCTGTCGGCCAGTTCGGCGAGATACGTCGTGTGATGCTTGACCGTCACGCGCAGCCCGAGCGCACGGTATTCGTTGCGCAGGCTGTGCATCACGTGCGGGTCGGCCGTCACGATCTGCTTGTACGACAGCGTGCCGAGCGTGCCGATCAGGCGCTTCGCCATCTGCTGGAACGTCGCTTCGTCGCCGAGGCGGCGTGCGACGTCGCCCGTGTCGGTCTCGGTCGAGCCGAGCACCGCGTAGTCGACGCCCGCCTTGTTCAGCACCTTGACGAACGCGCGCAGCGTGCGCTGGTAGCGCATGTCGAACGCGCCCTCACCCGCGACGAACAGCACGTCGACCGGCTTGCCGGGCTGCGCGACGGGCGCGCTCAGGTCGACCGACCAGTCGTAGCGCGCGGCCGTGTCGTAGCCGCCCATCGTGCCCGTCTCGCGCAGGTTCGCGAGCACTTCCTGGCCCTTGCCGGGCACCGTGCCGTGCACCAGCGTGCGGTTGCGGCGCATGTCGACGATCGCATCGACGTGCTCGATCAGCATCGGGCATTCCTGCACGCACGCGCGGCAGGTCGTGCACGACCACAGCGTCTGCTCCTCGATCAGGCCGGACACGATCGGGCCGTTCGGCTCGCCGCGATGCTGGCCGACCGCGAGGCCCGGCGAAGGACTGCCCGCGTACGCCGCATCGGTGCCGCCCGCCATCCCGACGACGAGATCCTGGATCAGCTTCTTCGGGTTCAGCGGCTGGCCCGACGCGAACGCGGGGCACGCGGCTTCGCACTTGCCGCACTGCACGCACGCGTCGAAGCTCAGCAGCTGGTTCCAGCGGAATTCGACCGGCTTCTCGACGCCGTACTCCTGATGCTCGATGTCCGGCAGCTTCAGCGCGGTCGGCGGCGTGGCCGTGCCGTTGCCCGTGAACGATTCACGGGTGGCCGCGAAGCGTTCCTGGCGCGGGTGGAAGGCAAGGTGCAGCAGGCCGGCGATCGCATGCTTCATCGGGCCGCCCTTCGCGGCGCCGACCGTCATCGTGAACGCGCCGACGCCGATCAGCAGCGCGCAGAGCACCGCGAACGCGCCCGACATCGCACCGGTCGGCACCAGCATGAACAGCACGAGGCCGAGCGCGAACGAGCCGAGCAGCCAGGGCAGCGTATTCCACGGGCCTTTCGACAACCGTGCAGGCACGTCCTTCGCCGCGCGCCGGCGCCACACGAACACCGCACCGACCAGCATCGCGAGCGCCGCGAGGAAGATCAGCTTGTCGAGCCACGGCGAGTAGATCGCGAGGCCGTAGTTGATGAACACCAGCGCAAGCGCGCCGATCGCGCCGCCGGCCGTCGCGACGTGGGTCTTCGCGATGTACGGATCGCGGGCGACCACGTGGTGCAGGTCGACGAAATAACGCTTCGGGATCGCGAACAGGTTCGCGACACCGAATGCGCCGGGCGCCGTGGCGCGGCCGAGCCGCCAGTAGGACGAACGCTTCGCGACCGCGAACGCGAGCCCCGCCACCGACAGCCACAACAGGGCGGTAATGAGGAAGGACGGGTTCATCTTTTAGAAATCCTTCACGAGACGCAGCGAGTCGTAGATCGCACCGTGGACGTTGTGCATCGAGATGCAGTCGCCGACACGGAACAGCAGGAAACGGCCGTTGCCGAGTTCTTCCGACAGGCACGGCTGCGGCTCGGCCGCGAACAGCGTGTGCGGATCGATCTGGCCGCGGTTCACCGATTCCGGCTTGAGCTTCCAGTACAGCTCGTCGTTCGGCGACGAACCGTTCTCGATCACCACCTGGTCGACGGCGCGCTCTTCGAGTTCTTCCGTGTACTCGTTGCGCAGCACGGCGATCAGCTTGCCGTCCTCTTCATAGACGCGATCGAGCATCGTGTTCGGCGTCGGGATCACGCCGAACGCATACAGGCGGCGATAGAAGATCGGGAACGTCGTGCCGCCGCAATCGTCGGCGACCTTCACGTCCGGCGTCACGACCTCGACCTTCGAGCCGCGGCTCGCCATGAAGTCGGCCACGCCCGCGCCGGCATGCGTGCTCACGCCGTCGAACAGCAGCACGTTCTGCTTCGGCTCGACCTTGCCGGTCAGGATGTCCCACGAGCTGACGGCGAGGCCCTCGGCCACGCCCCAGCCCGGCACCTGCCACGTGAAGCTCGACCCGCCCGTCGCGAGCACGACGATGTCCGGCTTCTCGGCCATGATCATCTTCTCGTCGGCGGCCACGCCGAGGCGGCGATCGACGCCGAGGCGCTTCGTTTCCATGTCGAACCAGCGGATGATCCCCGACATCTGTTCGCGCTGCGGCGCCTTCGCGGCGATCATCACCTGGCCGCCCACTTCCGCGTTCTTCTCGAACAGCACCACGTCGTGGCCGCGCAGCTTCGCGACACGCGCCGCCTCGAGGCCCGCCGGGCCCGCGCCGACCACCACGACCTTGCGTTTCGGGCCGCGCGACTTCTCGATGATGTGCGGCATCGTCGCTTCGCGCGACGTCGCGGCGTTTTGAATACACAGCACGTCGAGGCCGTTGTACTGGCGGTCGATGCAGTAGTTCGCGCCAACGCACTGCTTGATTTCGTCCTCGCGGCCGTCGCGGATCTTGATCACCATGTGCGGATCGGCGATCTGCGCGCGCGTCATGCCGACCAGGTCGATCATGCCGGTCGCGAGCAGACGCTCGGCCTGGCCCGCGTCGCGGATGCTCTGCGCGTGCATCACCGGAATCTTCACGACCGACTTGATGCCGGCCGCGAGGTGCACGAACGGCTCCGGCGGCAGTGCCATCGGCGGCATGCAGTTGGCGATCGTGTTGTGCGTATCGCCGCCCGAGCCGACCACGCTCAGGTAGTCGATCAGGCCCGTCTCCGACATCGCCTGCGCGATTTCCTTCAGCGCTTCGTGATCGAGGCCGTCCTCGTGGAATTCGTCGCCGCACATGCGCAGGCCGACGCAGAAATCCTTGCCGACCGCCTCGCGCACCGCCGTCAGCACCTCGATGCCGAAGCGCAGGCGGTTTTCCAGGCTGCCGCCCCATTCGTCGGTGCGGTGGTTCGAACGCTTGCTCCAGAACTGGTCGATCAGGTGCTGGTGGGCGGCCGAGATTTCGATGCCGTCCATGCCGGCCGCCTTCACGCGCTTCGCGGCCGCCGCGAAATCGCCGATGATGCGGCGGATTTCCTCGATCTCGATGATCTTCGCGTTACCGCGGTGCACGGGTTCGCGCACGCCCGACGGCGACATCAGGTGCGGCCAGTGCTCGCCGTGGAACGACGAGCGGCGGCCCATGTGCGTCGCCTGGATCATGATCTTCGCGCCGTGCTTGTGCATCGTGTCGGCAAGACGCGTGAGCGGATCGATGATCTTGTCGGTCGACAGGTTCACCGATTTCCACCAGCCCTGCGGGCTGTCGATCGACACCGGGCTCGACCCGCCGCAGATCGCGAGGCCGACGCCACCCTTCGCCTTCTCTTCGTAGTAGCGGATATAGCGGTCGCCCGGCAGGCCGCCCGGCTCGGCATACACCTCCGCATGCGCGGTGCTGACGATCCGGTTGCGCAGCGTCAGCTGGTTCAGCTGCATGGGTTTGAACAGGTGGGGATAACGCATCGCTGGCGACCTCTGGCGTTCGAATGTCTCGTGTTGCGGGTGTTGTTCTGTAGCAGTGAATCAGTGCGCGATCGGCGACACTTCGAAGACGCAGTGGTCGTGATGCTCGGCCGCGCACTGCACTTCCTTCGATTGCGCACGTGGTGCGCCCTTACCTTCCGGCGTCGTGTCGTTGACCCAGTCCATCGCGCCGGCGAACCAGCCCGCGAACATGTAGCAGAGCTTGCCTTCCTTGCCCGGCTGCTGGAGCACGAACGACGAGTGGCGCAGCTCGATCTTCGCGCGCGCGCTGGCCGGATCGGCCTCGATGATCGAGAACAGGCCCCAGCCGCGCTGCGACAGGCGCTTCAGGTAGTGCTCGAACACGGCCATGCCGGTCAGGCCGTGCAGCTTCGCTTCCTTGTCGCACCAGTGGTAAGCGGATTTGTAGCCGGCCTTGTAGAGGATCTCGGCATACGCTTCGACGCCGAGCGCTTCCTCGACCGCGACGTGGTTGTTCGTGAAGAAGTGACGCGGCACGTACAGCATCGGCAGCGCGTCGGTGGTCCAGACGCCGGTATCGGGATCGACGTTGATCGGCAGTTGCGGTTGCATCGTGGTGACTCCGTGAGGAAATGGGTCGCGCGGCTCAATGCGCGGGCGCGACATCGTCCGCGTGCCTGCGCGGCTTGCGCGGGCACGTCCCGATTTTTGTTGTTGAATCGCTGCGGGTGAGGCGGTCCGGCGTTCGCGGCGCTTACGCGCCCCACACGTCCTTGAACACGCGCACCCAGTTCTCGCCCATGATCTTGCGGATGCGCGACTCCTTCCAGCCGTGGCGTTCCATCGCGGCAGTCAGGTTCGGGAATTCGCCGATCGTGCGGATGCCGTCGGGGTTGATCACCTTGCCGAAGTTCGTCAGCTGGCGATAACGGCCCTTGTCATGCGTCAGCATGTCGAAGAATTCCTTCGCGTAGTCCTGCGTGAAATCCGTGCCGATGCCGACCGCGTCCTCGCCGATCAGGTTCACGACGTAGTCGATCGCCTCGATGTAGTCGTCGATGTTCGCCTCGATCCCGCGCTTCAGGAACGGCGCGAACATCGTCACGCCGACGAAGCCGCCCGCGTCGGCGATCTCCTTCAGCTGTTCGTCGCTCTTGTTGCGCGGATGCTCCTTCAGGCCCGACGGCAGGCAGTGCGAATAGCACACCGGCTTCTTCGAGAACGCGATCGCTTCCGACGACGTGTTGCCGCCCACATGCGACAGGTCGACCATGATGCCGACGCGGTTCATCTCGGTGATCACTTCGCGGCCGAAGTCCGACAGGCCGCCGTCACGCTCGTAGCAGCCGGTGCCGACCAGGTTCTGCGTGTTGTAGCAGAGCTGCACGACGCGCACGCCCATGTCGGCGAACGCCTCGATGTAGCCGATGTTGTCCTCGAACGCATGCGCGTTCTGGAAGCCGAGGATCACGCCGGTCTTGTCTTCCTTCTTCGCGCGGAAGATGTCTTCCGTCGTGCGCACCAGCGTCAGCAGCTCGCTGTTGTCGCGGATCTTCTTCTTCATCACGCCGATGTTGTCGACGGTCTTCGTGAAGTTCTCCCAGACCGACACCGTGCAGTTCGCGGCCGTGATGCCGCCGCGGCGCATGTCTTCGAACACCGGCTTCTCGAACTTCGAGATGTTCAGACCGTCGATGATGATGCTGTCTTGATGCAGCGTGCCCATGAGTGGCTCCAGTATTGTTGGGTCGGTCGGATCAGTAGATCGGGAAGCGTTCGCACAACGCGAAGATCTCGCGGCGCACGCGCTGTTCGGTGGCGTGGTCGCCTTCCGGGTTCGCGCGCAGCGCGTCGAACACTTCCAGGATCAGGCGGCCCACCTCGCGGAACTCCGCGACGCCGAAGCCGCGCGTCGTGCCGGCCGGCGTGCCGAGGCGGATGCCCGACGTGACTGTCGGCTTCTCGGTGTCGAACGGAATGCCGTTCTTGTTGCAGGTGATGCCCGCGCGCTCCAGCGCCTGTTCGACCGGCGCACCCTTCAGGCCCTTCGGGCGCAGGTCGACCAGCAGCAGGTGGTTGTCGGTGCCGCCGGTGACGAGATCGACGCCGCCCGCCTTCAGCACTTCGCCGAGCGCCTGGGCGTTCGCGAGCACGTTGTCGATGTAGGTCTTGAAGTCCGCATGCAGCACTTCGCCGAACGCCACCGCCTTGCCGGCGATCACGTGCATCAGCGGGCCGCCCTGCAGGCCGGGGAACACGGCCGAGTTGATCTTCTTCGCGATGTCCTCGTCGTTGGTCAGCACGAAGCCGCCGCGCGGGCCGCGCAGCGTCTTGTGGGTGGTCGACGTGACGACGTGCGCATGCTCGACCGGGTTCGCGTGGCGGCCCGCGGCGATCACGCCGGCGATGTGCGCCATGTCGACCATCAGCTTCGCGCCGACGCTGTCGGCGATCGCGCGGAAGCGCGCGAAGTCGAGCGCGCGCGGGTATGCCGAGAAGCCGGCGATGATCAGGTTCGGCTTGTGTTCGTGCGCGAGCGCTTCGACCTGGTCGTAGTCGATCAGCATCGTGTCGCGGTTCACGCCGTACTGGACCGCGTTGAACCACTTGCCCGACAGCGCCGGCTTCGCGCCGTGCGTCAGGTGGCCGCCGGCATCCAGCGACATGCCGAGCACCGTGTCACCCGGCTTGGCCAGCGCGAGCATGACCGACCCGTTCGCCTGCGCGCCCGAGTGCGGCTGCACGTTCGCATAACCGGCATTGAAGATCTTCTTGACGCGTTCGATCGCCAGCGCCTCGACTTCGTCCGCGAACTCGCAGCCACCGTAGTAGCGCTTGCCGGGATAACCTTCCGCGTACTTGTTGGTCAGCACCGAGCCCTGCGCCTCGAGCACGGCACGCGACACGATGTTTTCCGACGCGATCAGCTCGACCTGCGACTGCTGACGCTCGAGTTCCTTCAGGATAGCGCTGCGCACCGGCGCGTCGCGCTCGGCAAGGGACTGCGAGAAGAAAGGCTGGGTGTTCGACATAGTGCGTCCGTGACGAAGAATAAGGGGCTGAAACCGAAGCTCAAGGCCCGCCCTGCCTGGGTTTCCCGCTCGTCCCGTACAAGGCTGCCGACGGCTCTATTCTTGTCGTTCGGATTTTCGGCGGATTGATGAATTTAGACGCGTTCTTTGCCTTTTCCGCCATCCGCGTCCGTTTTATACAAGTGACCGGTCGTGCTTTTTCGGATGACCAAGCAAATCGCCGTCGGCGGTTCACCTGTGAACAGGCACGCCGGCGGTGCGATTGCCGCCCGGTCGGGGTGCACTGCCTCACGAATACGGTGCAGTGCAGCATGCGGCTTTCAGCCATACAACGTATGGAGCTAGGGTTTAGCCGTATGGCACGCTTGTTGCGCTGGCTCACACAATACCGCAGCCCGATCCGTGCCCCGGGCCTATAGCTATTAGAGATTTCAGGAAGCTCCCCATGTCCCCCGACCGCACAGCGTCGCTGTCCCACTTCGCGTTCATGCCGTTACCGAATTTCACGATGATCGCGTTCACCAATGCGATCGAGGTGCTTCGGATGGCGAACTACCTGAGCGGCCAGCCGCTCTACCGCTGGTCGGTCATCAGCCCGGAAGGCGGACCGGTCACCGCGAGCAACGGCCTGACGGTCGATACGGGCCCGGCCGAATGCGTGGGGCAGCCCGACATCGTGTTCGTGTGCGGCGGCGTCGACGTGCAACGCGCGACCACGCCCGCTCATCTGTCGACGCTGCGCCGCTTCGCACGCGCGGGCATCCCGCTCGGCAGCCTGTGCACGGGCACCTATGCGCTCGCGAAGTCGGGGCTGCTCGCGGGCTACGCATGCGCGATCCACTGGGAGAACATGTCGGCGCTGAAGGAGGAGTTTCCGGATACGCGCTTCCTGAAGGAACTGTTCGTGATCGACCGCGACCGCATCACGTGCACGGGCGGCGTCGCGCCGCTCGACATGATGCTGAACCTGATCGCCGCACGCGTGGGCACCGCGCGCGTCACGCAGATCGCCGAGCAGTTCATCGTCGAACACGTGCGCGACACGAGCGCGCAGCAACGCATGCCGCTCGTCGCGCGCCTCGGCTCGGCGAACAAGTCGCTGTTCGAAGTGATCTCGCTGATGGAGAACAACATCGAGGAGCCGCTGTCGCGCGAGGAGCTCGCGCGGCTCGCGAACATGTCGCAGCGGCAACTGCAGCGCCTGTTCCGCGAACACCTCGGCATGACGCCGACGCACTACTACCTGACGCTGCGGCTGCGCCGCGCGCGCGAACTGCTGCTGCAGACCGACATGTCGATCATGCACATCACGATGGCGTGCGGGTTCCAGTCGGCGTGCCATTTCAGCAAGAGCTATCGCGACGCGTTCGGCGTCGCGCCGACAAGGGAGCGCCGCAAGCAGGTCGCGCCGCTCGCGCAAGGCGCGGCGAGCGCCGGCCCCGCCTTCCCGGCGCATGTGCTGCATGCGTGAGCGTCGCTATGATCGACGCATGAAAAAAACGGCCTCGAAGGCCGTTTTTTCTTTTGCGCTTACGATCCCCACACCTGCATTTCGTAGAGCGAGTATCCCCACTGCGTCGCGCGCTTCGTGCCGAGCATCCGCACGTAACGACCGCTGCCGTTGAGAGTCGGCAGCGTGACGTGGGTATATGAACCGCCGTTGCTCGTCGAATAGATCGTTGTCCAGTTGGCGTTGTCGTTCGACGTCTGGATCTGATAAGCGAGCGCGCCCGCATCCCAGTACAGATCGACGTGATCGATGCGCTTCACCGCGCCGAGATCCACGGAGATCCATTGCGAACCGACACCGGCGCCTTCCGGCGAATCCCAGCGCGTGCCCGTGGTGTTGCCGTCGAACGCCTTGTCCGGCGTGAGCGACGCGTTGTAGCTCGCCGACGCAGCGGCCGGATGCCCCTGCGACAGCAGCACCGGCTGCGCGGCGGCCGGGCCGCCGTAATAGCTCGCCCCGAGCTTGGCCTTCGTCGTGTCGGCATTCACGCCGAACTGCGACAGGCTCCAGCGCTGGCCGGTCGTCACGTCACCGACGTAGAGCTGATAACCGCCCGCCGTCGTCGACGAGAAGAACACGTAGTTCGTGCCGTTCACCGGTTCCGGATCCGAGTTGTTGCTCACGCAGTCGTTGATCGGCAACGCGTTCGGCGTCGACGCCGGGTCCGCGGTCTTCGTATAGATCTGGTCGGCCTGGCCGCTGTCTTTCCAGCGCGCGTAGAACACCATGCCGTCCGCACGCACGATCGGGTAGTACGTCTGCAGCCCGGCCGGATTGTCGAACGTCGCGGTCGCGCCGGTCGCGAGCGTGCGCTTCATCAGCCCCATGTTCGCGCCGGTGCCCGTCGCGTAGTACACGGCGCTCGAATCGGGCGCGAGATACGGCATCGAATACTCGGCGCCGGCCGGCGCGTTCGTCAGGCTCACGACCGACGTGAACGCCGGGCCCGCGCTCGTGTACGACAGCGTCGCCTGCTTGACGTCGCCGTTCTGCTTGAACACGAGCGTCTTGCCGTCGGCGCTGAACTTCGGATCCTCGTTGCGCGTGGCGCCCGTGCTGTTCGTCAGGTTGACGGGCGGCGTACCGGCGCCGAGTTGCAGCATGAACACGTTCCATGCGCCGTTGCTGATGCCCATGAACGCGAGCCACTTGCCGTCGGGGCTGAACACGCCGTTCATCGGATCGGTGATACCCCACGTGCTCTTGCTCAGTTGCGTCAGCGTATGGGCCGAGAAGTCGTAGAGGAACAGCTGGCTCGTGCCGTCGCCGTACTTCACGTAGCTGTGGTAGACGAGCTTGCCGGTCAGTGCGGCGGGGAACGTCGCGTTCGGCTGGGCGGCGGGATTGCTGATGCAGGCGGCCGTTGCGATGCCGCTCGACAGGTTGAGGGCGATGCCGGCCACGAGGCCGGCGACGAGAGTCTTCAATTTCACGCTGAATGATTCCGGGCAAGGTTGTGACGCCGCAGAAAAGGTCCCGCGCAGGATGTGCGCGGGCCTGGAATCCGCCGTCGGGCAGCGTCGATTCCGGTCGGTCGGACATCGGGAACGCAGATTGCTCGAGAGCATGCCGGCTTGTCAGACGAAAGAAAAGAATCAGAGCCCGGCAAAAACATGCGGATCAGCAATTGGGGGCGCGCTTGCACGCGACGGGTGCCGTGCTACTCTTTTTTCGGCAAGGCCCCGATCGGGCGGAGGGCTGGCATGAAGCGATACGCTGTGCTCGCACGAACGATCGCCGACGCAATCTACCGCGGCGACCTGCCGCCCGGTGCGCGCATCCCGACCGTGCGCATGGCCTGCCGCGTGTATGGCGTGAGCCCGTCCACCGTGTTTCGCGCGTACTACGCGCTCGAAGGCGAGGGTCTGATCGTCGCGCGGGCCCGATCCGGTTATTTCGTTGCGAACCTCGAAGACAAACGCGTGCGGTTCGCCCACGATCCGCCGCGCAAGCCGGCCGCCGAGCCAACCGGCGACGACGATGTGCTGTTCCGCCTGCTCGACTCGCTCAAACGCGACGAGATCGTTCCGCTCGGCTCGGCCTTCGCCAGCTATTCCCTGTTTCCGATGAGCAGCCTGTGGCGCGCGATGGCGTCGGCGGCCCGCAACATGGATCGCACGGCGCTGCTGTCCGGCTTGCCGCCCGGCTACGACACGCTGCGCCGCCAGATCGCGCTGCGCTACCTGAACGCAGGCGCGGCGTTGCCGATGGACGAGATCGTCATCACGACCGGCGCGCTCGACGCGCTGACGCTCAGCCTGCAGGCACTGACCCGCCCGGGCGATATCGTCGCGATCGAGCGACCGGCATTCCACGCGGCCCTCGAGGCCGTGCAGCGCCTGCACCTGAAGGCCGTCGAGATTCCGGTCGACCCGCGCACCGGCCTCGATCTCGATGCGCTCGAAACGGCACTCGACACGCATCCGGTGCGGGCATGCTGGTTCATGACGTCGTTCCACAACCCGACCGGCGCGACGCTGACCGACGAGCGCAAACGCGAGCTGATCGACCTGCTCACGGCACGCGGCGTGCCGCTGATCGAGGATGACGTCTATGGCGAGCTGCATTTCGGAACGGCACCGACGCGCCCCGCCAAACTGTATGACGACAGCGGGCTCGTCCTGCATTGCGGTTCGTTCTCGAAATGCCTCGCGCCCGGGTTCCGGATCGGCTGGGTCGCGGCCGGACGCTACGTGCGGCAAATCCGTCAGGCAAGAGGCGCGAGCGCGCCGGCGGCCGACGTGCCCGCGCAGATGGCGATTTCGAACTACCTGCGCGACGGTGCGTACGACCGCTTCCTGCGCAAGCTGCGCCGCAATCTCGCCGCGCACCAGGCGCAGATGCTGACGGCCGTGCAGACGTATTTCCCGGACGGCACCGAAGTGTTCGCGCCGCACGGCGGGTATTTCCTGTGGATCGAACTGCCGCCGCGCGTCGATGCGATGCACCTGTTCGACGATGCGATGGAAAACGGCGTCAGCATCGCGCCGGGGCCGATCTTTTCCGCAACCGGCGGATTCCGCCGCTATCTTCGGCTCAATTACGGCCGGCCGTGGACACCGGCCGTCGAGCACGCGATGGAGACCATCGGGACGCTCGCGGCCCGGCAGCGGCAGGACGGTTAGCACGAAACGTGCACGTCGCGATGCTCCTTTTTGCGCATTGCGTTTCACACGCAGGCGACCAAGAATGAAGCGGAAGGTAACCGCGGAAGAACGTGCTCCGCTCACCCGACGTCACGGAGAATCCCATGAGCACCGCATGTGCACGACCGTCGACGATGCACGCGCCGCCGGATTCCGGCACGGGCCGATCGGTTGCCTTGCAGGAAAGCGTCATGTCGACCGGCGAACGTTCGCCTCGTTGACGGCGCCTGCCCGCTTCCGGCGATGCGAGTCCTGCCCAATCGGACGTTCCGCGCACGCGACGACTGGCGCGCGATCCTGAACGCGCGAGCCGACGCGCGGCGCACTGCCGGCTGCCGCTGCAGGGAATGCGGCTTCGTGGCTTTCCGCGCGCTCGAGCACTGCCCCGTGTGCGGCCAGTGGAACTGGCCGTTCGATCCGGTTCGCCGCACGCCGGACGACGCGCACACCATGCACGCGGTGCAGCGCTTCGATACGTGGTCGTCGCGCGTCGCGCGGACGCTTCGCAACGCGGCGTTCCGGCGGCCGCGCGCATCGAGCGCGCCGATCCTGAGCATCCTGACGCTCGTGCTGCTGGTCGGCGGCTACGTGATGGTCGACCGGACGTGCAATGCCGATCCGGTCTGTCGCGGCTCGAACATATCGGGCGCGACGGCGAGCGATGCGGATGCGTACGTGTCGAACGATCCCGTGCTGCCGGTCCTGCCGGCGCCCGCCTATCCGTTTCATTCGACTGATGGAACCCAGGTGGCGGCCGCACGACAGCGCAGCCCGGATGTCGGCGAAGCCGCCCAGACCACAGTCGCGCGGGCCGCGCCGGCCATCCGTGCACCCGATCGGCCGCATGCCGCCACCACGGTTCGGGTGGCGGACCTGAAAGCCGGTCGCAATGCCGCGCATCGCGCCCGCACATTCCACCGAGTGAGCGCGCATACCGCACACACCGCGCGGGCGCGACGCACCACCACCGCCAGCAATACGCAACTCGCCCAGCTCTATCGCGGCCACTGAGCGCGCACGCGCCGTCCGTGCGCGCGCTTGCGTCGATTCATTTTTCTAAACCGCCCCTCGCAAAACCTCGTTTGCGCCGCGACGCATGCGTGACGTTCAATGGGTCATTCGCCCGCGCCGGCGCGTATCGCGTTCCGGCTACTCACCCGATCCACCGAACGGAGTCGTCGATGAATGCACTACAGCTCGTGACCCTTGCTGCCATCTGGGGCGCGTCCTTCCTGTTCATGCGCATGGGTGCACCGGAATTCGGCGTTGTCCCGCTGATCGCGCTGCGCGTCGCGATCGCGGCCGTGCTGTTGTCGCCGGTGCTGCGCAACGCGCAGGCGCGACAGGAATTCCGCTCGCACGTCGTGCCGCTGTTCGTCGTCGGCATCGCGAACTCGGCGCTGCCGTTCTGCCTGCTGACCTACGCGGCGCTGTTCGTGACGGCCGGCACCGATTCGATCCTGAATGCGACGACCCCGTTGTGGACCGCGATCGTCGCATTCGCATGGCTGCGTATACCGCTGACGAAACCCCAGGCGATCGGCCTCGCGCTGGGCTTCGCCGGCGTCGTCGTGCTCGCCGGCTCCGCGGTCGGCGCCGGCACGCCCGGCGCACCGCGCGCGATCGCCGCCGCGATGCTCGCGACGCTGTCCTACGGGTTCGCCGCGCATTACTCGAAGCGCAAGCTGGCGAATGTGAGGCCGTTCGTGTCGGCGTTCGGCAGCCAGTTGTTCGCGGCGGTCGCGCTCGTGCCGCTCGCGCTGCCGATGTGGCCGCACGGCCCCGTTCACGCGTCCGCGTGGATCGCGGTGGTGCTGCTCGGCGCGATCTGCACGGCCGTCGCCTACCTGCTGTATTTCGGGCTGATCCGCAATGCGGGCGCGCAATATGCGGCGTCGGTCACGTTCCTGATCCCGATCTTCGGTGTCGTATGGGGGGCGATCTTCCTCCACGAGACGATCACCGTGCAGACGGTCGCCGGGTGCGCGATCATCCTGCTCGGCACCGCGCTCGCGGCCGGCAAGCTCAAGGGGTTCGCGGCAGCCGCCGTGCGCGGGTCACGCC
The DNA here is from genome assembly GCF_024704855.1 of Burkholderia sp. HAN2018. Classification (NCBI taxonomy): domain Bacteria; kingdom Pseudomonadati; phylum Pseudomonadota; class Betaproteobacteria; order Burkholderiales; family Burkholderiaceae; genus Burkholderia; species Burkholderia sp. HAN2018. The sequence goes on from NZ_QOBB01000138.1 coordinate 15,459, forward strand.
AGTAGATCGCGCGGGCCGTCGTCGCCACCGCCGATCTCGCTCGCGAGCCAGTCGCGGAACGCGGCGATCTTCCACTCGTGCCGGCGCGCTTCGCTGCACACGACGTAATAGGACAACTCGGTCGGCCAGGGCCGCGCGAGCACGCGCACCAGCCGGCCGGCCGCGACTTCGTCCCGCGCGTAGATGTCGCGCACCAGCGCCATGCCCTGCCCGGCGACCGCCGCCTTGATCAGCAGCGCATCCTCGCTGAAGCTCGCGCCGCGCGGCGCACGGGCATCCTCGATTCCCTGCGCGCGCAGCCACAGCGCCCAGTCGGCGCGGTCCGCGTCCTGCAGCAGCGGATACGACAGGCAGTCGGCCGGCGTGGCGATCGGGCGGGCGGGATCGAGCAGTCGCGGGCTGCAGACGGGCCACAGCTCGGGTGTCCAGATGCGGAACGATGCATGCCCGGGATAATGGCCCAACCCGTGCCGGATCGCGACGTCGACATAGTCGCGACGCAGGTCGACCAGTTGCGCGCGTGTTTCGACGGTGATTTCGATTTCGGGGTATGCGGCATTGAACGCGCCGAGGCGCTGCACGAGCCACGTGTTCGCGAAGGAGGCGGTGGTCGTCACGGCGAGGCGGACGATGCGCCGATTGGCACCGTGCACGTTCGCCCACGCGGCCTCGATCTCGTTGAAGCCGCCGGCGAGCTGATCGAACAGCGCGCGACCCGTGCCGGTCAGCTCGAGCTCGCGGCCGGTGCGCTCGAACAGGCGCACGGCAAGGCGATCCTCGAGATTGCGGACGTGCTGGCTGACGGCGCCCGGCGAAATGCAGAGCTGGTCGGCCGCCTGCTTCATGCTGGCGCAGCGCGCCACTTCGACGAACGTGTGCAACGCGGCGAGGGGAAGTGACTTGGCCATTCGTGGATTCGGCACCGGGCGGCCGCGATGGAGTCGGGAACGGGCGACGATTATCGCAGCAATTCCGTGCGGCCGGGATCGGCGGTGCGCAGGCGTTCCGGCCCGCGCGATACCCGCGCGCGGCCTGCCCTTCCCCGTGCTTCCTCAGCAAAAACGGGCGACCCGTTTCCGGTGCCGCCCGTTTCGCGTGACGCGCTGCGCGCGTCGAACGCTAGCGCATCACGCCGCCAGCAACCCGTGCGGGTCGATGACGAATTTGCGCGGCGCGCCGCCGTCGAACTTCTTGTAGCCTTCCGGCGCCTGGTCGAGCGAAATCACTTCGACGTTGACGATCTTCGCGATCGGCAGACGGTCGAACAGGATCGCCTGCATCAGGTTGCGGTTGTACTTCAGCACCGGCGTCTGGCCCGTGAAGAACGAGTGCGACTTCGCCCAGCCGAGGCCGAAGCGGATGCTCAGGCTGCCGTGCTGCGCAGCCTTGTCCTTCGCGCCCGGATCGTCCGTCACGTACAGGCCCGGGATGCCGATCGCACCGGCCGGCCGCGTGATTTCCATCAGCGAGTTCAGCACCGTGGCCGGCGCCTCTTCCGCGTGGCCCGACGAGCCGTGGCCGTGCGCCTCGAAGCCGACGCAGTCGACCGCGCAGTCGATCTCGGGGACACCGAGAATCTGCTCGATCTGCTCGCCGAGCGACGCGTCCTTCGACAGGTCGACCGTCTCGAAACCCATCGCCTTCGCGTGCGCGAGGCGTTCCGCGTTCATGTCGCCGACGATCGTCACGGCCGCGCCGAGCAGGCGTGCCGATGCGGCCGCCGCCATCCCGACCGGGCCCGCGCCCGCGATATAGACCGTCGAGCCCGGCTTCACGCCCGCGCTCACCGCGCCGTGATAGCCGGTCGGCAGAATGTCGGACAGGCAGGTCAGGTCGCGGATCTTCGCCATCGCCTGGTCGCGGTCGGGGAATTTCAGCAGGTTGAAATCGGCATACGGCACGAGCACGTACTCGGCCTGGCCGCCGATCCAGCCGCCCATGTCGACGTAACCATAGGCGCCGCCGGCACGCGACGGGTTCACGTTCAGGCACACGCCCGTATGCGTGTCCTTGCACATCGCGCAGCGGCCGCAAGCGACGTTGAACGGCACCGATACGAGATCGCCGAGCTTCAGCGTTTCGACGTCGCGGCCGATCTCGACCACCTCGCCCGTGATTTCGTGACCGAGCACGAGGCCGACCGGCGCGGTCGTGCGGCCGCGCACCATGTGCTGGTCGGAACCGCAGATGTTCGTGCTGACCACTTTCAGGATCACACCGTGGCCGATCGCGCGGCCGCTCGGATCGACCATCTTCGGATAATCGATTTTCTGGACTTCGACCTGGCCCGGTCCAAGATAGACGACACCTCGATTGCTGCTCATCGTATTGTCTCCATGTCTCGTTGGTGGCGCCGCGGCGCGCCGGCGCCATCCGGCGCACGCGCAACGTGCTGTTCGAGAGTAGTCCCGGAGGCAGGGGCGCCGATGTCTCAAACGCGACACGCGTTTGAACGGCGCCGACATCGATGGCGGAAATGCGAAAGTCGGGCGGGAAACGATGGAAAGGTTTCGCGGGCGGCGTGACGCGCGGGGCGGGCCGGTCGTCGCGACCGGCCGCCCCTCTCCCGGGCAGGCGCTACCCGCCCTGATTCTCGCGAATGATCGCGGCCGCCGCCGCTTCCGCGTCGCTCGCCACCCCGTCGTGCACGCGCGTGCTGACGGCCGGCGTCGGCGGCTCACTGTCGAGCGCGTGGCCGTTGCGGTCGTGCGTGTCGACCGTTGCGCGCATCGATAGCCCGACGCGCAGCGGATGCGCGGCGAGATCGCGCGGCTCGAGCGCAATGACGACCGGCACGCGCTGCACGACCTTGATCCAGTTGCCGGCCGCGTTCTGCGACGGCAGCATCGAGAACGCGCTGCCCGTCCCCGCCGAGAAGCCCTGCACACGGCCGCGATAGGTCACGCGCGAGCCGTAGAGATCCGACACGACCTCGACCGGCTGCCCGATGCGCATGTGGCGGATCTGCCCTTCCTTGAAATTCGCCTCGATCCACAGCCGGTTGAGCTGCACGATCGACATCAGCGGCACGCCGGGCCCGACCTGCTGGCCGACCTGCACCGAACGCTGCCCGATCGTGCCGTCGACGGGCGCGACGATCGTCGTGCGCTTCAGGTTGCGGTACGCGAGCTTGAACTGCGCGGCCGCCTGCACGACGGCCGGGTTTTCGTCCACAGGCAGCCTGGTGCCGAGCGCACGCGCCGCGTCGAGCTGCGCCTGCGCGGCCGCGAGATTCGCCTGCGCACCGGCGACCGCCGCCCGTGCACGCGCGAGTTCCTCGGGTGCGACGATCTCGACCGATGCACCGGAGCGCGCGGCGAACGCGCGCTGCGCGAGCGACAGGTCGGCGCGCCGTGCGTTCACGGCCTCGACGTACATCGTGTTCGAGATCTTCGCGTTCGCGACCTGCCGCACGGCCTGTGCAAGCTGCGCCTTCGCCTGCGCGAACGCGACGGACGCCTCGGTGTCGTCGAGCTTCACGAGCGTCTGGCCGGCGCGCACGGCCTGCGTATCGGCGACCACGACGTCGGTCACCGATCCCGGGATCTGCGCGGCGACCTGGACGATGCTGCCGGCCACGTACGCGTCGTCGGTGTCTTCGTAATAACGATCGCTCAGCAACCAGTATGCGATCCATGCAAGCGCGGCCACCAGCACGACCGCGAAGAACACGATGAAGCGCTTGCGACGCGTCGCGCGGCGCGCGTCGAGTGCAGGATCGTTCAGTGCGGCCGGCGGCGCGGCGGTATGTAGGTTGTCGTGGTGCATCAGTCGCTTTGCGTGACGATCAGACGATCGTGCTGGAACAGGGGGATCGGCGGCATGACCGGCAGGCTCGGCGCCGGAGTCGCGGCCGCCGTGCGCGCGGGAACGGGGGTGCCGCGAGGCGTCGCGCCGACGGCCGGCGTGCGTGCCGCGTCGTC
>NZ_QOBB01000139.1:0-27271 GCF_024704855.1 Burkholderia sp. HAN2018
GGCCGTGGCCGCGACGGCGTCCGCGCCGCAGGCGGCGGCGGACGAGCCATTGCCGCCGCCTGCACCGGCGGCGACGCAGGCCGTCGAGAATCCGTACGGGCTCGGCGCGCTGTGGAAGAACGGCGATTTCGTCGCACGATTCGTGCTGATTCTGCTCGTGATCATGTCGATGGGCAGCTGGTACATCATGATCGCGAAGTTCCTCGAGCAATTCCGCGCGAACCGGCGTGCGAAGCTCGCGGACGAGCAGCTCTGGTCCGCGCCGTCGCTATCGGCCGGCGCGAGCCTGCTCGACGAGGCGTCGCCGTTCCGTTTCATCGCCGAGACCGCGATCGAGGCCGGCGAGCATCACGACGCGGCGTTGCTCGAGGCGGTCGATCGCAACACGTGGATCGACGTCTCGGTCGAGCGCGCGATCACCAACGTGTCGAACCGGCTGCAGGACGGTCTCGCGTTCCTCGCGACAGTCGGATCGACCGCGCCGTTCGTCGGCCTGTTCGGCACGGTGTGGGGCATCTATCACGCGCTGACGGCCATCGGCATCGCCGGGCAGGCGTCGATCGACAAGGTCGCGGGACCGGTCGGCGAGGCGCTGATCATGACGGCGATCGGGCTCGCTGTCGCGGTGCCGGCTGTGCTCGGCTACAACTTCCTGGTCCGTCGTAACAAGTCGCTGATGGAGCGGGTGCGCAACTTCGGCGCACAGCTGCATACGGTGTTGCTCGCGGGCGGCAAGCGCACGGTGCGGGCCGCCGGTACGCCGGCCGCGTCGCTCGTGCACTGACGCAGGCGGGAGTGCACGATGGCCATGAACGTCGGGCAGGACGACAACGACGACGTGATCGCCAACATCAACACGACGCCGCTCGTCGACGTGATGCTGGTGTTGCTGATCATTTTCCTGATCACGATCCCGGTCGTGACTCACACGATTCCGCTGGAGCTGCCGAAGGAAACGGTGCAGCCATTGGAGACGACGCCGAAAAGCGTCGAAATCGCGGTGAATCGCGACGGGCAATTCTTCTGGGGCGAAACGCACGTGGACGGCCCGACGCTGCTCGCGAAGCTGAAGGGCATCTCGCAGATGTCACCGCAGCCCGACGTGCACGTACGCGGCGACGAGAACACGCGCTATGAATTCATCGGGCGCGTGATCACCGCGTGCGAGCGGTCGGGCATCGCCAAGGTTTCTTTCATCACCGAGCCGCCGGCGCGCGGCGGGTAGGAGTCGACGATGGGCATGAACGTATCTTCGGGCGGCGGCGAGCCGGACGTGATGGTCGACATCAACACCACGCCGCTGATCGACGTGATGCTGGTGCTGCTGATCATGTTGATCATCACGATCCCGATCCAGATGCACTCGGTCCGGATGGACCTGCCGGTCGGCAATCCGCCGCCGCCGTCGAAGCCACCGGAGGCCGTGCAGATCGACATCGCCGCCGATGGCGCAACGACCTGGAACGGCGCGCGAGTGCCGGATCGCGCGGCACTCGAGCAGAAGCTCGCGCACGTCGCCGCGGAGCCCGTGCAGGCGGAGATCCGCCTGCGTCCGGACAAGCTCGCGCCGTACCGGGCCGTCGCCGGCGTGCTGGCAAGCGCGCAGCGTGTCGGGGCGACCAAGATCGGCCTCATCGGCAACGAGCAGTACATGCCGTGAAGCTGGCGGCAGGGCAGGAGACCGGCACCTTGCGAGGCCCGACGAACCCTTGACGGAGCGGACGATGCGACACGACCAACGGGAATTCATATCGATCAGTAGTGCAAATGTAGCGATGCGATATGAAAACCGGGAAAGCCGTAACATCGAATGTCCGCCGCGCGATCACGGTTTTCGTCGGTACGCAGTCGCGCTGAATGCGCACTGCGATCGCGTCGACCGGGGGAGCGTATTCATCAAGCAGTTTCGACTATGGGTTCGTGTCTCACTATGGTTTCGTCTTCCGATGAATCGATGCTTGTCGCCACCTCGATGGGAAACAAGATTCGCACGCTGCGCCGGCAGCTCAAGCTCACGCTGGATGTGACCGCCGCTGCGGCCGGCATTTCCAAGCCGTTCCTGTCGCAGATCGAACGCGGACGCGCGATGCCGTCGATCGCGACGCTCGTCGGCATCGCGAAGGCGCTGGGCGTGACGATCGACCATTTCGTCGGCGCGTCGCGCGACATGCCGCCGGCGTGCCAGTGCGAATCGCTGCAGCACTGCGGCGTCGAGTCGCTCGCCAGTGCGTTCGCACAGCTTTCGCATCTGGCGAGCGGAACGAAGCTGGATGCGAGGCTGTTCCGGATTCCACGCGGCCGGGCCACGCCTGAAGCGGCACCTTACGCCGGCGAGGCATTCGTCTACGTGATGAACGGCGAGCTCGAGCTGACGCTGGACGACCGCACCGTCGTGCTGAAAGCGGGCGATGCCGCGCACTACGAGTCGACCCCGACCCAGGTCTGGAGCAACGCCACCAGTGAGGAAGCGGTGATCGTCTGGGTCGGGGCGCCGACCGGAGCCTGAGAGAACACGAAAACGCATCCGTTTCACCGGGTGCTTACATAAGTATTGCTGAGTATTTTTGGATGGAACGTGTGAGGCGTGCGGTCGGGATGGCCGCGCCGAACGAAGGAGCCGGCAACACGGGGCGCAGGTCGCGTTGCCGGCGGGCTCGAGGCAGTGCAGGTGGCAGGTCGGAAATCACGGGGCCGGTGCGCAGGGCCCGGAAGCGGGCGGGGATTCACAAGATCCCGGGCAAAACCGGTGGGTTCTTATTGATGAACGAGTGGACCAAGATGAAGCAGAAAGTTTTGGCGTTGGCTATCAAGAGGATGATCTGGGCGGAAATGGCGCTGACGGCCACGCTGGCGGCGCCGGCATTCGCGCAGAGTCAGCCGTCGCACGGGGGGGCAGAGATTGCGACGGCGGTCGCGCAGGATGCGCCGGTGCCGACCGGTGAGCCGGGCCAGGGAGCCGGCGTGCCGGCCGGTGGCGCGGCGGCGCAGGGCAAGGTCGCGCAGATCAAGCGCTTCGAGGTGACGGGCTCGCTGATCCGCAGTGCGGACAAGGTCGGCTTCAACCAGGTGCAGACCGTCACGGCCAAGGACATCGAGAACAGCGGCTACACGACGGTATCGGATTTCCTGCGCGGCGTGTCGGCGAACTCGTCAAGCAGCTGGGGCGAAGGATCGGGCGCGCAGGGCAGTTTCGCGCCGGGCGGTGCGGGCATCGCATTGCGCGGCCTCAGCGAAAAGTACACGCTGGTGCTGGTGGACGGGCAGCGCGTGGCACCCTACGCGTTCGCCGTGAACGGCACCGACCAGTTCTTCGACCTGAACACGCTGCCGATCAACATCATCGACCGCATCGAGATCGTCAAGACCGGCGCTGTGTCGCAGTACGGCTCGGATGCCATCGCAGGCGTCGTGAACATCATCACCAAGAAGAACTTCCAGGGGCTCGAGCTTGGCGGCAGCTACGGCGGCGCGACGCAGGGCGGCGGCGGCGCGGGCACGACCCAGTTCAGCATCCTGGGCGGCATCGGCGACCTGAATTCGGATCGCTTCAACGTGACCGCGGCGCTCAGCTACTACAAGTCCAACGGGATTCTGGCGTCCGATCGCGACATGTCGCAGAACCAGAATTTCTCGAATTTCCCCGGCGGCCTGAACAACGAATCGCTGTCGTACTGGCGGCGCAATGGCACCGACGTGCCGCTGTCGCCATGCCCGCGCGGCGGCAAGGCGATTCCGGCCGGCTCGACCGCGCAGGCATTCGGCGAAAGCGGCAGCGTGTGCGGCAACAACACCGCATACGCATCGTCGATCTCGCCGTGGACCGAACGCTTGAGCGCGAAGGTGCATGCCGACTTCAAGATCAACGACGCGATGCAGGCATTCGCCGACCTGTGGGAAAGCAACAATACGACGGTCACGAACACCGGCGTCGAGCGCCTGCGTTCGAATACGCAGACGTACGATCCCGCGACGGGGGGCGTCAAGCTGGTGCCGAACGTCGTGCCGGGCAGCAATCCGTACAATCCTTTCGGCACGCCGACGCAGCTTCGCTACACGTTCGGAGACACGCAGTCCGTTCGCACGAGCGCGAATTTCTGGCGGGCGGCGACGGGCGTCAAGGGTACCTTCTCCACACCCAAGGTGGGCGACTGGGATTGGTCGGTGGCGTACTCGCACTCGCAGAGCGAGGTGTCGAACGACTTCTCGAACCGGATGCGGGCGTCCGCGCTGGAGAACATCGTTCAGAACGGCGGGTTCGACTTCGCGAATCCGGCCGCGACGCCGCATGGCCTCGATGGCGCCTATGGCAGCACCAGCACGCAGGCGATCACGAAACTCGACTCGGTCGATGCGACGATTGCGACGCCGAACCTGTTCACGCTGCCCACCGGCAACGTCGGCCTCGGCCTGGGTACGCAATTCCTGCATGAAACCCAGTACATCGGCACGGGCTCGGGCTGGGCGGACGGCACGCTCATCCGGCCGGCGATGCAATCGGTCAACGGCCAGCGCAATGTCGCGGCGGTCTACTACCAGCTCGACGTACCGATCCTGAAAAACCTCACCTTCAGCCAGTCGGGCCGCTACGATCACTACAGCGATTTCGGCGGGGCGTTCTCGCCGCGCTTCGCGCTGCGTTTTCAGCCGGTGCGCGAGTTCACGACCTACGCGTCGTACACGCGCGGCTTCCGTGCACCGACGCTGATCGAGAATACGGCGTCGCGTACCTTCTCCACGCAAGGCGTGATCGACGCGCACGATCGGAACGCGCCCGGCTCGTACAACCTGACGGAAGAAATCCAGGCGGGCAACCAGAACCTGCAGCCCGAGCGCACGAAGAACTACAACATCGGCTTCCAGCTGTCGCCGACGCGTACGACCGACATCGGCTTCGACTGGTACAAGATCCACGTCGACAACGTGATCGGTACCGACGACGTGCAGAGCGTGGTCGACGCGAACGATCCGTCTCGCGTGATACGCAACCCGAACGGTTCGATCGCGTACGTGGTGATGCCGTACAAGAACCTCTCGCATCTCGACACGGACGGCTTCGAGACGACGTTCCGCCAGTCGGTGAAGACGGCGATCGGCACGTTCACGCTGTCGGGCGACTGGGCGTACGTGTGGCACTTCAAGATGCCGGTGGGCGGCGTCGATACCGACTTCGCGGGCAACAACGGTTCGGTGAACCAGCCGTTCGGCGGCAGCTTCCCGCGCTGGAAGGGCAATACGGACCTGAACTGGAACTACCGGAAGTGGAACACGACGCTGACGTGGATCTACGTGGGCCCGTACAGCCAGGCGATCCTGCCGGCCGGGAACTACCCGAACATGCAGGACAGCGTCGCGTCGTACAGCCAGTTCAACATGACCGTCAGCTATACCGGGTTCAAGCACTGGACGCTGTATGCGGGCATCAACAACATCTTCAACCGCAAGCCGCCGTTCGATCCCGTGTACATGAACGCGGCCTACCAGACCGGCTACGACACGTCGCTGTACACGTACGTCGGCCGCTTTGCGCAGGCCGGTGCGACCTACCGGTTCTGACGGCGCGTGCCCGCGCATGCGGTCGGCCGTTGCGGTCGCCGACGGCATGCGTTCCCGCATTTCGAATCGACATGGCACCGGCCGCGCGCCGGTGCGATCACACGAAGACCGATGATGACAGTATCGATGTTGCACGCGCGGCGCGCGCAGGCGATCGCGGCCCGGGGCGCGATCGCCGTGTGCGCAGCCGTGCTCGCGTACGGCGTCGCGATCGCGGGCGCGGTGGCTGCGCCGGCGATCGCGCAGTTCGGCGCGCCGAAGTATCCGGCGGGATTCACGCATTTCGCGTATGCGGACCCCGACGCGCCGGACGACGGCACTTTGGCCTTTCAGAACTACAACGAAGCGCAGAGCTACGATTCGCTGAACCCGTTCCTCGTGCGCGGCTCGCCCGCACCAGACATCAAGAACCTGATGTTCGACACGCTGATGCAGCGCAGCTGGGACGAGCTTGCATCCGAGTATGCATTGATCGCCGACGACGTTCAGGTCGCGCCCGACGGACTCTCGGCCACGTTCCACATCGATCCGGCCGCACGTTTTTCCAACGGCGACCCGATCACGGCGGACGACGTCAAATACTCGTTCGACACGCTGGCGGGCCCGCAGGCGTCGCCGCTCTTCAACGCGCAGTTTTCGGTGATCCGGCGCGCAGTGGTCGTCGACGGCCACACGGTGCGCTTCGAGTTCAAGCATGCGGAGCGCGACGCCGCGCTGATCGCGGGCGACCTGCCGGTGTTCTCGCCGAAGTGGGGCATGCGGGCCGACGGCACGCGGCCGCCGTTCGACCAGATCGCGACGGTGCCGCCGATCGCGAGCGGCCCTTACCTGATCGAGCAGCGCAAGAACGACAAGCAGATCGTCTATGTGCGCAACCCGCGTTACTGGGCCGCGAACCTGCCGTCGCGGCGCGGCATGTACCGCTTCGCGCGCGTGTCGTTCAAGCTGTATCTCGACCAGTACACGATGCTGGAGGCATTCAAGGCCGGCGACATCGATGCGCGCATGGAATACAGCGCGACGCAATGGGCACGTCGTTACGTCGGCCGCAATTTCCGCAACGGGATGCTGAAGCAGGGGGAATTCCCGGACGGCCCCGCACAGATGCAGGGCTTTCTGATCAACCTGCGCAAACCGCAGTTCGCCGACGTACGCGTGCGTCATGCATTGACGCTCGCATTCGACTACGACTGGATGAACCGGATGATGTTCTACGGGCAGTACCGCCGCACGGACAGCTTCTGGGCGGCGAGCCCGTTCGGCGCGAAGGGCATGCCGAGCGAGCGCGAGCTGGCGCTGCTCGCGCCGTATCGCGCCGAACTGCCGGCCGAGGTGTTCGGCCCGATGATCCGGCCGCCGTCGACGCTGCCGCCTGGCTCGTTGCGCGCGAACCTGAAGCAGGCGCGCGACCTGCTCGCACAGGCCGGCTGGCATTTCCGGGACGGTGCGCTGCGCGACGCGAACGGCACGCCGATGACGATCGAGATCATCGACGACCAGCCGGGCATGGACCGGTTGATCCTGCCGTACATCCAGGCGCTCGGCACGCTCGGCATCCGCGCGTCGCTGCACGAGCTCGACAGCGCGCTTTACCAGCGGCGCCTGGACAACTTCCAGTACGACATGACGACCTTCATCTATTCGCCCGTCACGATCCCGGGGGCGGAGCTCGCACGCCGTTTCGGCAGCGCGGCGGCGTCCCAGGTCGGCTCGGAGAACTATCCGGGCGTGAAGTCGAAGGCGGTCGACGCACTGATCCGCGCGGCGCTCGCGGCCGACACGCTCGACGATCTCGAGACGGCCACGCACGCGCTCGACCGCGTGCTGATCAACCTGTACATCCTCGTGCCGCATTACTACCTGCCGAACGCACGGATCGCGTACAAGGCGAGCTACGGACATCCGGCCATCGTTCCGGATTCCTACCAGTACGAGGACTGGATCATCAGCTACTGGTACCGGAAGAAACCGGCGGGCGCCGCGCGGGTTTCCGGTACATGACGGAACGGAGAGCACCACGATGATTGGCTACATATTCCGGCGGCTGCTGCTGATGGTCCCGACGCTGATCGGCGTCGTGACGATCACGTTCGCGGTCACGCAGTTCGTGCCGGGCGGCCCGGTCGAACAGGTCCTCACGCAGTTGCGCCACGGCAGCGCGCACGGCGGCGAGGCGGGCGGCGGAGGCGGGGGCTACCACGGCAGCCAGGGCGTCGATCCGCAGCAGGTCGAGCAGATCCGCAGGCAGTTCGGCTTCGACAAGCCGCCGCTCGAGCGCTACTGGATGATGCTGAAGGCATACGCGCGATTCGACCTCGGCGACTCGTACTTCGTCCATGCGCGCGTGTGGGACGTGATCCGCTCGAAGCTACCGGTGTCGATCACGCTCGGGATGTGGACGGTGATCCTTACGTACCTGGTGTCGGTGCCGCTCGGCATCGCGAAGGCGGTGCGCAACGGGTCGCGGTTCGACACCGTGACGAGCGTGCTGGTGCTGGCCGGCTACGCGGTGCCGGGCTTCGTGCTCGGCGTGCTGCTGCTGATGCTGTTCGGCGGCGGCACGTTCTGGCAGGTGTTCCCGATGCGCGGGCTCACGTCCGACAACTTCGACGACCTGACGCTGATCGGAAAGGCGCTCGACTATCTGTGGCACATCGTGATGCCGGTGACGGCGTCGGTCGTCGGCAACTTCGCGATCGTCACGATCCTGACCAAGAACACGTTCCTCGATGAAATCGGCCGGCAGTACGTGCTGACCGCCCGCGCGAAAGGCGTGCCCGAGCGCGACGTGCTGTGGAAGCACGTGCTGCGCAACGCGGCGATCCCGCTGCTCACCGGGCTGCCGGCCGCGTTCGTCGGCGCATTCCTGAACGGCAACCTGCTGATCGAGACACTGTTCTCGCTCGACGGCATGGGGCAACTGTCATACGACTCGGTGATCCGCCGCGACTATCCGGTCGTGCTCGGCTCGCTGTTCCTGTTCACGCTCATCGGTCTTCTGACCAAACTCATCGCGGATATCTGCTATGTCCTCGTCGACCCCCGTATCCAGTTCAACAGCCTGGACCGCTGAGCGCGATCGCGCCGGCCAATCGCCGTCGCCCTGGCGGCGCACATGGTTGCGTTTTCGCGCGCAGCCGCTCGGCTACTGGAGTTTCGTGATCTTCGTCGCGCTGTTCGCGATCAGCCTGTTCGCCGACGTGCTGTCGAACGACCGTCCGCTCGTGCTGCGGTATGACGGGCACTACGCGTTCCCGATCGTGAAGGACTATCCGGAAACGCGCTTTGGCGGCGATTTTCCCGCGAAGACGAACTATCTCGACCCTGCCATTCGCGCGAACCTCGACGCGCGCGGCAACTTCGCGATCTTCCCGCCGAACCGATACCGCTACGACACGATCGACTATTTCGCGTCGCGGCCGTATCCGGCGCCGCCGTCGTCGAGCAACTGGCTCGGCACCGACCAGTTCGGGCGCGACGTGCTCGCGCGACTGCTGTACGGGTTCCGGCTGTCGGTGCTGATGGCGTTCGCGCTGACCGCGTCGGGCATGCTGATCGGCGTGCTCGCGGGGGCGGTGCAGGGTTTCTACGGCGGGCGCACCGACCTGATCGGCCAGCGTCTGATCGAGATCTGGAGCGCGCTGCCCGACCTGTACCTGCTGATCATCTTCGCGTCGATCTTCACGCCGTCGCTATGGCTGCTGTTCGTGCTGCTGTCGATGTTCGGCTGGCTCGTGCTGTCCGACTACGTCCGCGCCGAATTCCTGCGCAACCGCGCGCTCGACTACGTGAAAGCGGCACGCACGATGGGGCTGTCGAACGCACAGATCATCTGGAGGCACGTGCTGCCGAACAGCCTGACGCCGGTGATCACGTTCCTGCCGTTCCGGATGAGCGCGGCGATCCTGTCGCTGACGAGCCTCGACTTCCTGGGGCTCGGCGTGCCGCCGCCAACGCCGAGCCTCGGCGAGCTGCTCAAGCAAGGCAAGAACAATCTCGACGCATGGTGGATTTCGGTATCGGCGTTTGCGGCGCTGGTCGTCACGCTGCTGCTGCTGACCTTCATCGGCGACGCGCTGCGCAACGCGCTCGATGCACGCACGCGTGGCTCGGCATTTGGCGGAGGCCGATGATGACGAACCCGTTGCTGGAAATGGATGGCTTCTCCGCCCGATTCGGCGACCGGGCGGTCGTGCGCGAGCTGAGCCTGTCGGTCGAACGCGGTGAGCGGGTCGCGCTCGTCGGTGAGTCGGGCTCGGGCAAGAGCGTGACCGCGCTGTCGATCATGCGGTTGGTGCGGCAGGCAAGCTTGTCGGGGCGCGTGCTGTTCGACGGTGAAGATCTGCTGACGAAGAGCGAGCGGCAGATGCGCGGCATCCGCGGCGCGGACATCGCGATGGTGTTCCAGGAGCCGATGACGGCGCTCAATCCGCTGTATACGATCGGCCGGCAGATCGCCGAGAGCCTGCGGCTGCACGAAGGGCTGAGGCCGGGCGCAGCGCGGACGCGTGGTATTGAGCTGCTGCGCCGCACCGGGATTCCAGAGCCGGAGCGGCGTATCGACAGCTTTCCGCACCAGTTGTCGGGCGGCCAGCGGCAGCGCGCGATGATCGCGATGGCACTCGCGTGCCGGCCGCGGCTGCTGCTCGCGGACGAGCCGACTACCGCGCTCGACGTGACCGTGCGCCAGCAGATCGTCGACCTGTTGCTCGACCTGCAAGAGCAGGAGGCCGCCGCGCGCGGAATGGCCGTGCTGCTGATCACGCACGACCTGAACCTCGTGCGGCGCTTCGCGCAGCGCGTGGCGGTGATGGAGCACGGCGTGCTCGTCGAGGCAAACGAAACCGGGGCGCTGTTCGGCGCGCCGCGGCATCCCTATACGCGCCGGCTGCTCGACAGTGCGCCGCGCCGCGCGATCGAGCAGGTCGCGGCCGACGCGCGAACCATCCTTGACGTGCGTGCGCTCGTGGTCGACTACCGGACCACCGCGAAAGGCTGGCGCGCGGTATTCGGGCAGACCGCATTCCGTGCGGTGCACGACGCGCAGCTGAGCTTGCGTCGTGGCGAGACGGTCGGGATCGTCGGCGAGTCGGGTTCGGGGAAATCGACGCTCGCGTCGGCGGTGCTCGGCTTGCAGCGGCCTGCGTCGGGCGAGATCGAGATCGACGGGCTGCCGCTTGCGGCGCTGCGCGCGAAAGCGGAGCGCCGCGCGCTATACGGGCGGCTGCAGGTGGTGTTTCAGGATCCGTTCGGTTCGCTGGCGCCGCGCATGACGATCGAGCAGATCGTCGGCGAAGGGCTCGCGCTGCATCGGCCGGAACTGGCGGGGGCCGCGCGCCGCGCGCGCGTCGCGGCGTTGCTGGAGGAAGTCGGGCTGCCGGCCGACACGATGCTGCGCTATCCGCACGAGTTCTCCGGCGGGCAGCGACAGCGGATCGCAATCGCACGGGCGCTGGCGGTGGAGCCCGAACTGCTCGTGCTCGACGAGCCGACCAGCGCCCTCGACGTATCGATCCAGAAGCAGGTGCTGGCGTTGCTGACGAGCCTGCAGGCCCGGTATCGGCTCAGCTACCTGTTCATCACGCACGATCTGGCCGTGATGCGCGCGATGGCGCACCGCGTGATCGTGATGCAGGCGGGGCGCATCGTCGAAGAAGGCGACACGCTGCAGGTGCTCAATTCGCCGTCACACCCTTACACGCGCGCGCTGCTGGCGTCGTCGATGCTCGACGACGCTGCCGGGGCGCAGATCGTGCAAGCGTGTGCCGGATCGACGGACCGTTCGGCCCGGCTCATCCCCTGAGCCATCAGCCGGACGCGCGCATGGGGCCGGCAGGCGAATCGGCAGACGAATGCGTGGCGGAGCGATTGCGGCAAAGCTGCCATGATCCGCGACAACCGACGGCGGTCAGGCTGCTGCCTTTTGAATCGAGTCGTGCTGCTGCTCGCCCCCCAGGCTTTCGACGAGATCGGCCAGCATCCGCGCCAATTCACCCGTCATCAGCGTGACGTCCGAATCGAAGCGCTCATCGTCGTTCTGCGCGGTGGGATCCGCCGCCTCCTTGATCACGTCGAGCGGCGACACGCGCTTGATCGTCAGCGACGGCGTCAGCACGAAGGAGATCCGGTCGTTCCAGGTCATCGCGAGGCGCATGCATTGCTTGCCGGCCTCGATGTGCCGGCGCATGTCGCTCGCTTCCAGCGCGTGGCCGACGTATCGCACCGTGGCGCCGCCTTCGCCGCTCGAACGCAACTCGGCGTCCTGGTCCACGGTGAATCCGCCCGGCGCCTCGCCGGACAGCAGCCAGTCCGTCATCGCGGCAACCGGCGAATGCGCCACTTGAACGCCGGCGAGCGGCAACTGGTCGATCGATTTGACGAGCAGGCCGCGAATCTCGTCGGCGAGCGCCTGTGAAGCCGCATCGATGACGAGCCAGCCGTTCACAGTATCGATCCACACGCGAGTATCGCGGCGAATGCTGAACGCGCGCGGCAGCAGTTCGTCGGTGATCTGCTCCTTGAGTTCGCGCAGCTGCTTTCGTCCGACCTTGAAGCCCTGTTGCTCCTCGACCTCGAGCGCCCGGGCCTTGGTCACCTGATTGATGACCGACGCCGGGAGCAGCTTCTTTTCCGAACGAAACACCAGCAGCATCTGCCGGTTGTTCGAATACACAAGCGCGCCGTCGTCACGCGGCGACGCCCATCCGAAGCGCTGCATCTCGATGCTGTTGCACGGCTGAAACGCGTAGGGCGCCAGCCAGGCTTCCATCTGGTCGGGGGTAACGGCCCAGGGGGCCGGAAGACGATGAAGCTGAAGATTCTTGAACCACATGGGCGTACGGGCAAAGCGCATCATTCTATATGACGGGGACGTTTGCCGGTCAGGCGGGGCATCGAACGTCGATACACCGGCTGGATTTACCGTTGACGCCGGACGTCGACTTCGCGCGAAAGCCCGATGCCCGACGCCCGTCATGGACAGGATCGCACCGACAGACGCGAGCGTCGAATGCCGGCCTCGGTCGAAGCAGCGGCCCTCCGATCGTGGAGTAGTATTCCCCCCATGTCCGGGTTATTGTTCTGCCACTCTGGTCTACCGCCAGCCCGTCCAGGACGGGGGCAGCAAGCTCGTTGAAGGGTGTGGAAACTGCTTCAACGATACGTGTGGCGGCGTTGGCCATGACAACGGCATCGACGGGAATGCATCATGTCAACCGAGTGGAAACATCGCGTCAGACTGTTTATCCAGCGCTTCTGGCAGCCGACCAGTGCATGCATGACCTGCATGCCGGGGAGCTGGGGCAACATCATGAGCGTTGCCCACTGGACTATCGCATTTCATACAGGTCTGCTTACCGGACTCCTGGCCGTCCTTTTGACGTTCACGCCCGTGGCGAAACTCTATGCGCATCGATACGGCAATGCGCTGATCGTTGGCTGCCTGACGACGTTGGGCGACGCCTACTCGCACACGAGTCACTACCGCATCCCCTATCTCGAGCACATCGTGACGGGCGCAATTTCAGGTCTCCTGACGCTGGTGGCTTCCTATCTCCTCGAAGACCGCGCGCGACGCCTTCGGGCGGTATGGGCGCGGGTATTCGGATAGCTTGTCCGTTTCATCGGAGCACTCCAGGAAATCCACCGACGAATGCCCACGGCATCGGGGCGTTCTTGGTGCCTTTCGACGTGTATTTCGCTACCCGTTCGCGCGATGAAACACCCTGGTCTGTCCCAGCGCGGAAATGCCGAGGTAGCCGCGCAGAAGCATCTTCCCGTCCTTGATGGTCGCCTTGCAGGTGTACGTGCGCCCGGCGGAGGCGTCGTAGAGAGCGCCGCCGATCCGTCTGCGATAGACAACCGGATCGTAAGGGCCGAGGCTGGATCGGACAGTGACGGATGGCGCCGCTCCCGTTGCGAACGGCGCCATTCCTCGCGGAACAGGGGCCGCGCGGCGGAGCGCTTCCCGGCCGCCGCGCTCGCCATGGCGCGAATTGCGACCAGAGTGGCGCCTTTCGTTAGTGCGTCGGCGCCGTGCGGCGAGTAACGTTCACGCCAGTCAGAACTCGGTGAGAGACCACGATGTTTGATAGAAGCAAGAAGACGGCCCTCGTGACGGGCGCCTCCTCGGGCATGGGCAAGGAAATCGCCCGGAAACTGATCCAGGACGGCTTCCAGGTCTACGTGGCTGCACGGAACCTGGACAAGATGATCGACCTCGAACGCCTCGGCGCGAGGCTGCTGCGCATGGACATTTCCCGCGACGCGGAGATCGTGGCGGCCGTCGAGACGATTCTCAAGGAAACCGGGGGCGTGGATGTGCTCGTGAACAACGCCGGGTTTGGGCTGTACGGGCCGGTGGAGGACATCGGCATCGAGGAGGCGCGATACCAGTTCGAGGTCAACGTGTTCGGCACGGCCCGTCTCACGCAGTTGCTCCTGCCCGCCATGCGCGAGAAGGGCAGCGGCACGATCGTCAACATCACGTCGATGGGCGGCAAGATCTATACGCTGCTCGGTGCGTGGTATCACGCGACGAAGCACGCCCTCGAAGGCTGGTCGGATTGCCTGCGGCTCGAACTCGCGCCGTTCGGCATCCGCGTCGTGATCGTGGAGCCCGGCCTGATCGAGACGGGGTTCGGCGACGTGGTTTCGCGCAGCCTGCTGACCCGCTCCGGCAGCGGCGCCTATGCGAAGCTGATCCAGGCTGTCGCGAAGGCGACGCAGCAAGCCTACGGCAACGGACGCGGCACCGACCCGGATGTCATCGCCAACGTCGTATCGCAGGCAGTGCGCGCGAGGAAACCGCGCACGCGATACGTCGCCGGCAAGTACGCGAAACCGATGATCCTGATCCGCGCCTGGTTGGGCGACCGCGTGTTCGACCGCATCATCATGAGCCAGATGCGCTAGGATGATCCGCGCGCCCGCCACGAGCCGGGCGCACGAGCGGCAGGGGCTTTTCCACGCAGGGGTAACGATGGGCGCAGTCATGGCAGACAGATGCAAGATACCGCGGGCGTTCTGGCGCTCGATGGCGCACGCCGGCTTGGCGCCGGCCGCGGTACTGCGTCAGGCCCGGCTACCCGCCACGCTGCACCTGAATCCGCAAGCGCTCGTGAGCACCGACCAGTACTTCGCGCTATGGAAAGCGATCGGGCAGCTGGCGCCCGAGCCCGGTCTGGGCATCGCGCTGGTGACCGGGAGCGAAGCCGCAACGCATCCCCCTTTCATCGTGGCTGCGTTCCATGCGCGAGACTATCGCGACGGCCTCGAGCGGGTCGCCCGCTTCAAGCGGCTCTGCACGCCGGAGCAGTTGCATATCGTCGAAGAGGGAGGCGAATGCATCCTTGCCTCGGCGTGGCCGTACGCAACTGAACCGGAACCGGCCGTTGCGACCGACGTCACGTTCGCGATGCTGCTCGAACTCGGCAGGCGCGGCACCGGGCAACACGTGACGCCGCGTCGCGTGGAGTTCGTTCGTACCGGCCCGAGGGACGAGGTCTACCGCGCGTATTTCGGCTGTCCGATTCGCTACGGTGCTTCGCGCAATGCGCTCGTGCTGAAATCGACCGATCTGGGCCGTCCGTTTCCCGGCCACAATCCTGAATTGCTCGACATGCTGACCCCAGCACTGACGGCGGCGCTGGGGGAAATCGACGCGCGCAGCCCGATCCGCGAGCAGGTGAAAGTCGTACTCAAGCGATGCCTCGCAAGCGGCCGGCCGGAACTGTCGGGCGTCGCGCGCGACCTCGGAATGAGCGAGCGGACGCTGCAACGGCGCATCACGGACGAAGGCACGACGTTCCGGGATCTGCTTGCCGAAGCGCGACAGGAACTCTGGCGCCGGTTGCTTGCGGACCCGGCCGCGGGAATCGATGAGGTGTCCTGCCTGCTGGGTTACCAGGACACGAGCTCGTTCTATCGCGCGTTCCGCGACTGGGAGGGCATCACCCCGAACCGGTGGCGTGAACTGAATTCGCCTGGCGTTGCGACCGAACCGGTCTGACGCGCGGACATACTGCCCCGAACTTCCCTCCGTAGCTACGACTGGTTGACGGCTACGCAGAAGCAGGCGGCCAAAGCGCGTCACCTTGTATGACGGTGACGTGCCCCGGACGAAAGATTGCTCAGCGCGCCGAACCAGGTCAGAACGGCGGAACTATCGGCCGGGTTGGCGAGGAAGCGACAGGATTTACCCATATTGCGCGTCGTGTCGGCGTGCACGCCGCCGTGTTCTTTTCCATACAGTCAAAAAGTTGTCAAACTTCTTCTTGCATGTGGAATCGAGGCAGGGGCGGTAATGAAATGTCGCGATCATTCAGGTGAAAATTTTGACCATCGTTTCATTGCCCGACTGAATGCGGAAGAATTCTTATACCCCAATCTGGCGGCTATCTCCTTGATTGTATATTCCTTTTCCGCAATATACCGAGACGTCAGATCTTGTCGGACAATATCGTACAGGTCGCTAAACGATGTGCCCATTTCCTGAAGCTTCCGCTGCAAACTCCGCATTGACATTCCGAGTTTTCTGGATTGTTCCGCAATATCCTGGCACGTAGGGTCATCATACATAAGACCGAGCAGCCGCCCGATGAGGTCGGACGGAACCCAGTGCGCCAGTTCAAATTCACGCTTGGCGCATGCTTTCCTTGCTACTTCGAATTCGATCGGATGGGCGAGCGGAAGGGCAATATCAAGCACCGATGAGCTGAATTCGAGGTAATTCTCGTCGGCCTCGAATTCGATGGGGCAGTCAAAATATTCGGCGTAAGAACTCGCGTGTGGCGGCTCGGGAAAAACAAACCCTATTCTGGAAAAATCGGGATTGTGTCCGATCAAATCGCGTATCTGTCGACGTAAGGCGGTAAATACCATATCGGTATTTACGACAAGCAGGTCGGTACGATAGGTATAACCGCCAACTATAATTCTCGCGGTCTCGCCTATTGTGGTTATCCGGATTCTGAAATAACTGATCCCGAGCAACGGGTGCTCGAATCCCATGCGCAGCGCATCGCCCAACGTTGGGCTCACCAGCATTGCGTGGCCGCGCAGGCCGTACGACGTCACCGGGATCGCATATCCGATATGCAGCCCGATCGCGCTGTTGCCGGTCGCTTCCAGCGCATTCGCAAACAGGACCATTTCCTGTGCATGCGTCACCATTGCACCGGGTCGCTCGATGTCTGCAGGAGAAATGCCGGTGCCTTTCAGCAAGACGTCGACCGGAACACCCATGCGCTTCATCAAATCGAGCGTGATGAAGATGGTGTGCAGTGGCGCTGGACATTGCGCAGCAGTGCGGCGAATCGCGTCGGCTACCGGCTTCATTCGACTCCTTGGATTCTAGTCCACAAGCAACTTTGTAAATACGACCTGACACCCGTACTCGTCCAATTCGCCGCGCTTCCACCCAAGACGCTGGTAAAAGCCATCGGCCCGCG
This sequence comes from Burkholderia sp. HAN2018, assembly GCF_024704855.1. Taxonomy (NCBI): domain Bacteria; kingdom Pseudomonadati; phylum Pseudomonadota; class Betaproteobacteria; order Burkholderiales; family Burkholderiaceae; genus Burkholderia; species Burkholderia sp. HAN2018. The sequence goes on from NZ_QOBB01000139.1 coordinate 17,004, forward strand.
AGCCTGGATCGGTCACGAGGGTGACATGATTCACTCCCTTGTCTTTCAGCCATGTAAGCGCACGGGCAAGCAGCTCGCGGCCGATGCCGACACCATGGAACTGAGGTGCCACAAACAAGGCCGAGATGAACGGCGTCTCGGTGATGACTGGCAGACAGACCCCGGCGACCTCGTCGCCACATTCACAGATCCAGCCACCGCCCTGCCTGATTTTCTCGATCAGGAGGTTGCGGTTCAGAAGATGAACCTGGTGGGGATGGATTCTATTCTCGCTCACGGAGAATCGCACATCATAAAAAGCGCCGACGTCGCGCTCAGTCATCGGTCGGTATTCTAGCTGCTCAGCAGTGGCCATGTTTTTACCGTCTCTCTTCTCGTTATGTGAAATTTACGTGGCGAAACTCGGATAACTATCTCACGATTTTTGCAAATTCTCCAACGAACGTGATCGCGGGTGTCAGATAGCCGTGGTGGTCAACGGAGCACCATAACGAACATCCGTCAACAGAATTATTGTGAGTATTATTGATCCGGTTGAAGTGTGTCGCTTGTTGTTCGCTATGGTGCAGTTGGTGCTGCATGGAAACTGTGGCATCCACGTGTTCGCTCCGGAGTCTGGAGTCAAGCGATTCTGCCGGCGACGTCGTCGCACACCCCGCGAATTACCGGTTTGACGTCGGCGCATGACGCTGTGCACCGTGACCGAACATTTAGACGAAATGTTCGGTTAGCCCCGAAAATTATGGATGGTACCCTCAGTAAGACTCGATCGCGGAAATTTCTAAATATGCAATAATCCGCAATAAAATACATTTCCTCAAATTTATAATGGAAATGGCACACAGGGGTAACACATTGGCGTGATCGGCACACATGCCGACTATAAATGATGCCATCGATTTGGTACGCTTCTTGCCAATCGAACTGAATGATTTGAGGTAGTTGGCAGTGCGCCGAGTCCCAATACTCAATCTGCTGAAATCATGGCGGCCAATGACCAGCCCGACGGCGCTCGTCATGATCGCGGGCGTTGTCCTTCCGATGATCGTTCTGGCAGTGGTCTCGCTCAGTGCACCGCGCGACTTCGGCGGCGTCTCGTGGGGCGACTTCACTGCCGGGGCATACGAGCGGATTCTCTTCGATCGGGACTGGGATGGGGGACGCGTCCTTCAGCAGGGTTATCTCGCCATTTTCATCAGGTCGATGTCCATGGCCGTACTGACCACCGCGGGATGTCTGCTGATCGCGTTCCCGACGGCGCTGTTCATGGCGACGCGCTCCCTGAAGTGGAAGGCCACGTTGCTGATCCTGATCACGATCCCGTTTTGGACCTGCGTCGTCGTCCAGATGTACGGATTGATCATCGTCATTGCGGACGACGGCCTCTTGAATCAGATGTTGTCCCGAGCCGGCCTCATGCATGGCCCGCTCGGATTGCTCTACACCGATCTTGCGACGCTGATCGGTCTCGTCTATGCGTTCACGCCGTTCATGGTCCTGCCGATCTTCGCTGCGCTTGATGACTTCGACTGGCGATTGGCCGAAGCGGCCTACGATCTGGGGGCACACAAGCCGGCGGTACTTGTCCATGTCGTCGTACCGTGTTGCCGTCCGGGCATCATGGCAGGAATCGGGCTCGTCTTTGTTCCGGCGCTGGGTTCCTATACGATCCCGGGTCTGCTCGGCGGTAACCACGCTTTCATGATCGGCAATCTGATCGACTTCCAGTTTGCCGGCGGACGGGATTGGCCATTGGGCGCCGCGATGTCGTTCGCGTTGCTCACCGCTGTGCTTCTGGCGATGCTCGCGTCTCGACTAGGTTCGCTCTTCCAACGGCAGGAGCGCGTTCATGATTTCGCCTGAACTGCGCCGGTTTCCGCTGACCGCAGCGATCGCGTGCGCGGTGCTGGTGTTCCTCTATCTGCCGATGCTGACCGTGATGGCGATGAGCTTCAACGTCGGCCCGTCGGCCCTCATATGGGACGGGTTTGGCATTCGAGGTTACGTTGAGGCCTGGTCCGATCCGACGCTGGTTCGCGCCGCGAAGAATTCACTGTTGCTGGCGCTGGCGTCGACGGTGCTCTCCACCACGCTCGCGACGAGCGCGGCGGTCGCCTGGTGGTCGAGAAGTGACCGGCGTGGTTTCGATTCGGTCGGACTCGTCATTGCGCTTCCGCTCGCGATACCTGAAATCGTGCTGGCGATCGCGACCATGATGCTGTTCTCGATGTTCGAGTCAGAGCTTGGATTCGGCGCTGTTCTGTTTGCTCATGTGGTGTTCAGTGTGCCGCTGGCCTATCTGCCGATCAAGGCCAGACTCAAGACGATCGATCGCACGCTGCTCGAGGCGGCCGCGGACCTGTCGGCCACGCCATGGGCTGCATTTCGGCAAATTACCGCGCCTTTGGCTCTACCCGGCATCATCGCAGGGGCTTTGCTGTCATTCGTCGCGTCGATGAATGATTACGTCACCAGCTACTTTCTCGCCGGCGCCGGCATGACCACATTGCCGATGTATATCTTCGGTGCATTGAAGATCGGAATCACACCCAAGGTCAGCGCCGTGTCAACCGTCGTCATCGGCCTTTCGACAATCCAACTGACGGTAGTCTGGATCATCGGTGCGCGAGGTAAAAGAAGATCCAGGGCCGAGCAGTCCGAGATACACCACGCCAATCTCCACGCAATAGGAACAGCATGAAAAAAACAATCGGAGCGATGTTGCTTCTTGCCGCTGTCACGACCCAGGCCGCCGAGCTACATATCGGAAGCTGGCCGAACATCCTGCCTGTCAATTTGCTCAAGAAGTTCCAGGCTGATACCGGCATCGAGACGACACTCGACACCTATGCGAGCGATGCAGCGCTGACCCAGAAACTGCAGGCAGGAGGAGGGGGGTACGACGTTGTGGTCGCCGGAGATTACTACGTTCCGGTGCTCGTGAAGTCCGGCCTTCTGCTCAAGCTCGACAAGCGCAAGTTGCCGAATGTCGCAAACATCAAGCCTGAGTACCGTCATCCGTCGTTCGATCCCCAGCGGGACTACGCGATGCCATTCACGGTCGTCCTGACCGGGTTTGCCTACGACAGCGCGCGTGTGCCGGGCGGACGCCTCGACGATAGCTGGAAGTCGTTCTTCGAGCCCCCCGTCGCACTTCGCGGCGAGGTCGGCGATCTGGACGTCGAGGAGGAACTGTACATGGCAGCGAGCTGGTATCTGGGACAGGATGAATGCACCGAGCGCCCCGATGATGCGAAACGCGTCCTCGACGTACTGCAGAAGCAGAAACCATTCGTGAAGACCTATAGCAACGACGGAACGGTCGATCGTCTCGCGTCCAGGCAAATCATCGTTCAGCACGTCTGGAACGGTGCGGCTGCGCGAGCACAGGATCGCTTGCCGACTATCCGATTCGTGTATCCGAAAGAGGGCGTCCGGCTGTTCATGGACAGCCTGCTTGTTCCGGCAAAAGCGCGAAATGTCGACTCGGCCTACAAGTTCATCGACTGGATGATGCGACCCGAGAACATCGCGCTGGTGACGAACGCGCTACGGTACAGCAACGAGATTATCGGATCGGAGCGCTACATTGATCCTGCGCTGCATGACAATCCTGCAATCAAGACGCCGGAGCAGTATAAGGATCGACTCAAGCCTTACAAGATGTGTTCACCTGCAGCGATTCAACTGCGTAACAAGGTCTGGCTGAAGCTGAAGGGAAATCAATGAAGCGCGCTGAACGTCGATGGTGTCCCGGATGACCGGTCCGCTCTGGCAGAAGTGGAGTCGATCGTGAACGAGGCGCGCCGCGCAAGCGCGCCAGCCACTGCCTCTGCCCGAATCACCCAATGCGGTTGTCGTCCCCAACGGGGATCGAACACCAGGGCACGGAGCCGGTAATCTGTCGCCGGCCCTGCCTGTGTTCGGCGACTCGCGAGATCTCAGCGCAGGCGGTTCGCGATCCCCCTCTCGATCGCGCTTTTGATTTCATACGGGTGTGGTGCGTCTGATTCATATAATTCGCATCCCTATATTTATTGATCGCAACATCCGAGAACCAAGGTGAGTGCTTGGCGCTCTTCTCTTCGAGAATACGATATGCAAAGCTACCGTGATTTGAAAGAGCAGATTCAGGAACTTCAAAAGCAGGCTGAGCTTGCCCGCACTCAGGAATTGGCGAGTGCGGTTAAGGAAATACAAAAATTGATCGAGGAATTCGACCTGATGCCGGAGGACCTGTTCTCTGAACGCAAGCTCAAGCTGCGTCGCGGCAAGCGTCGCGGCCCGGCCACTGTAAAGTATCGCGATCCGGAGTCTGGCGCCTTATGGAGTGGGCGGGGACGAGAGCCTCGGTGGATCGCTGGCCGGGCAAGGGAACAGTTCCTGATCCATCGGTCGAATTGGATCGCGGAGCCGGCGACATCATCGGCAACCGATGCGCTGAGTTGACTTGCCATGCCATCGTCCGTCGTCACGCATCATCCCGAATACGGTCGTTGGCCGCTGAGTGCCGGTCCGGTTCATGCATAGGCTTATGCCCTGCCATGTCCATATCCATGTCGCTCGACCGAATTCGTGTTGCGTTGGGACGCATTCGTGCTCGGGTTTCGAGTTGCATTCCCGCGGCGAATCGCAAGCCAATCGGCCTTCAATCGTCGAGCGATCTTGTCGAGGATCCGAGCGGGGCCGATGTGGTCCTCGCCGCTACCATTTCTGCCGTCAGAGCGGAAGCGAGTGTCTCCGAACTCGAAAGTCTCGAAGTTCGGCACGCGAGGCTGCCGACCGCGCATTTTCCGAGCACTCGCGCTCACATAGACCTGATCGGCTCACGTGTCCGGAAAGCTCAGTTCCACGCCGCACGCGCCCGCGCCCACGCCAACGCTGCGGTTTTGATTTTCATGGGTGGAACGGAGGATCACTTGGGTTCGCCGTTGGAAGACCTCAAGCGCCACGCGGAGCAAGCGAAACAGGCGCAAGTACTCGCAAGTGATCTCCTGGAAATTTCGCTCACGTTAGAGCGCAGGGAAAAATCTCGTTCCCCGCGATGCCGATGAAGACACGTTTCAAAGTCCGGCCTCTCGGAGTCAAGCGCGTAAGCGTGTTCTTTTCCGTTGCATGAAGCGACCCCGCGAAGGAATGCCTGTGAGCTTGGCCGGGACCGACAACGGTGCTGGCAATATCCGCTGCGCCGCGATGGTCGTGTTCGCGACGATCGTGATGAAGTGGCTGCATTGATGCGCGCCACGTTGCCGGGCGGTATGGGCAACGCGTGATTGCCGGAATGATGGACGATCGCACGTTCCCGCGTACAACACGCTTCGCTTCCCGCAAACACTGAACGACAGAATGTGCCGGAATCGATTTCGACGCCGGCACATTCAGCGTACCGGCCGAAACGCTGCCGCGGGCCGCGGTCGGCCTCGCAACGGAGCCGTATCGCGATTCGATGAGAATTTCAACGTGTCGCGTCACGCGCGCGAAACGCAGCGACACGTTACGCGTCGTGCCCGCGCGAGGCTTGTTTCACGTCGCGGCCACGAACCCCGTCATACCGCTGCGCGCATTGGCGTCGGCCGCGAGGCGTCGTTCCGGTTCCGTCGCATGGATGCGATTCCATGCAAGTACCTTGGGGGTCATCAGCCGGTGCGAAAGCGGCGGAATCATCGCGACGACGATCGTCGTCAGGTAGCCGCCGATCATCGTCGGCGCGTCGGCAAACGGCTTGAGATCCTGATAGGGTACTTCGCCCTGAGCATGATGATGCGAATGGCGCGTCAGGTTGAACATCGACCACGAACTGATGCGTCGATTGGTATTCCATGAATGGCGTGGCTGGACCGGCGTGCCTGGATCGCGAACGATACAGTAGTGCTCCATGTAGTTGACGATTTCCAGCAGCGCCTTGCCCTACAACGCGCAGAGCAGGAAGTACACGCCCGTTCGCGGCCCGCCGATGCCCCATGCGCTTGCGCCCAGGGGCCGGCGGCTGATGCTCGAGCGGGTGGGCGCGTTCCCGTCGCAACAGTCGACCGCCCAACTGCTGAACATGACGCCTCGCACCTTGCTCCGGCGATTGGCCGACGACGGAACGTCGTATCGCGAGATACTCGAAAACGTGCGCCACGCGCTGGCGGTCGAGAGCGTGAAGTCGGGCAAGCTCAGCCTGCAGGAAATCGCGTTCCTGCTCGGCTACGACAGTCTCGGGAATTTCCGCCGTGCATTCATCCGCTGGGAGGGCATGTCGCCGTCCGAATTTCGTCGGGCCGAAACCCGATCGTGAAGCGTCTCCAGCGACGATCCTGTCCTCGTGAGGGCCGATCGCGGTGGTGCGCGTTGCCTGCCGAACCAGATGACATGTGCGCGTACGCATCGGGCTCACGGCACCCGGAATCTGTATCGCGAAGAGCAAGCAGCCGACACGCGCCGGCCCATATCCGGCACCGGAGGGATTCCGCCCGTCGCGACGTCACCCGCCCGTCACCGGCGGGAAAAACGCGACCTCGCTGTCCTCCCGCACCACGAATTCACCCGTCACCATCTCGAGGTTGACGGCCGCGCGCACGGGCCGGTCCATCCGCAGCGCGTCCGCGCTGCGGGCGTCGCGCGCGGCCAGCGTGCTGCGCAGCGCGTCGACGGTGAGTTCGCGTGCGTCGACCTCGACGGTTTCCTCGTCGCGCTCGAGTTGTTCGCGAATGCTTGCGAAGTATTTGATCGTCAGTTTCATTGCGATGTCTTGAATGGAGTCGGCGGAATCGGAAAACGCGCGGTGGACCGGCTCAGCCCCAGCGCCGCATCGCCTGGTCGTCGTGCGCCTTCGCCTCGACCCAGCCGGATTCGCCGTCGTGCCGGATCTCCTTCTTCCAGAACGGCGCGTGGGTCTTCAGGAAGTCCATCAGGAATTCGCACGCATCGAACGCACACGCGCGATGCGCGGCGGCCACCACGACCAGCACGACAGCCTGGCCGAGCGGAATGCGCCCGACGCGATGCACGATCTTCACCGCTTCGAGCTGCCAGCGCGCGCTGGCTTCCTCGACGATGCTCCAAAGGGCCTGCTCGGTCATCGTCGGGTAGTGCTCGACCTCGAGCGCGACGACATCGTCGACATCGCCTTCGTTACGCACGACGCCGAGAAAATTCACGACCGCGCCGACATTCGGATTGCGAACGATCGGCGCGAGCTCCGCGCCTGCGTCGATCGGCGCGTACTGCACGCGCACTTCGAAGCCGGCGGTAATCGCGGGCGGCGGTTCGTGGTGCGGGTCGGCCGCATCGACGGGAGGCGGGTGGCCGCCGGCACGCAACGGATCGTCCGGCAGCCCGGCAGGGGATTCGGTGAAGGTCGTCATGACTGGCTCTCCATTTGGCGGCGCGTGCGGTGTCGCGCGGCGGCGCTCAGCCGCCGACGAGCGACATGCGCACGGTCGGATAGGTCTTGCCCGGCACGCGGGCCGGCCGCGCGGCCCGGCGCTCGGAATAGCGGTCGTCGCGGTGCGTCCAGCGATCGCGCACGGCGGCGGCGAGGTCGGCGCTCGACGCTGCTTCGTCGAGCCACGGCCGCAGGTCGGTGCCTTGCGTCGCGAACAGGCACGTATAGAGTGTGCCGTCGGCCGACACGCGGGCGCGCGAACAGGTGCCGCAGAACGGATGCGACACGCTCGCGATGAAGCCGACCTCGCCTGCACCGTCGATGTGCGCGCAACGGATCGCGGTCGCATCGTGCGCCGGTTCGCCGACGAGCACGAGCGGATAGTGCGCATCGATCAGTGCGCGCATCTGCGCGGCCGGCACGACCTTGTCGCCCGACCAGAAGCTCGCGCCGCCGACATCCATGTATTCGATGAAACGCACGGCCACGCCCGTATGCCGGAAGTGCCGCACGAGCGGCAGGATCTGGTCGTCGTTCACCCCGCGCTCGATCACCGCATTGACCTTGACCGGCGCGAGCCCGGCCGCCTGCGCGGCCTCGATGCCGGCCAGCACGCGCGACACGGGCACGTCGGCGTCGCTCATCCGGCGGAACATCGCGTCGTCGAGCGCATCGAGGCTGACGGTCACGCGCGACAGGCCCGCGTCGCGCAGCGAACGCGCTTTCGCGGCCAGCAGCGAGCCGTTGGTCGTCAGCGCGATTTCGACGGGCTTGCCGTCGACGGTCGTCAGCGCGGCGAGGCGTTCGATCAGTGCTTCGAGGTTGCGGCGCAGCAGCGGCTCGCCGCCCGTGATGCGGATCTTTTCGACGCCGAGCGACGTGAACGCGCGGGCGATCTTTTCCAGTTGCGCGAACGACAGCCGTTCGGACGACGGCATGAACGCATAGTCGGCGCCGAAGCTTTCGCGCGGCATGCAGTAGCCGCAGCGGAAATTGCACTGGTCGATGACGGACAGGCGCAGGTCGCGCAGCGGGCGGCCGAGCGTGTCGGTCGGGCGGGGGAAGGCGCCGGGCGATGCGCCGCCGGAAGCTGCGGCGGCGGCCGGCGCGGCGGAAACGATGGCATTCACGATCGGTTCGTCGGCCTGCATGAAGTAAGCGAAGGGGCGGCGCCGGTCGGCCGTGCGCATGCCGAAATGGCGGCGCACGGCGCGTGACGAGCCTCCCCGTGAGGATAGTCCGCCGGGTTTTTCCGGCAGGGACACAATCGCGCCCGAATTGCAGGAATACAGTTCGCGGTGCGGGACGCGCGGCGCATGCGCGGCAGCGGCAGCGAGCGCGTGTCGGGCGTCGCGCTCATGCGAGCCACGGCGCGAATTCGTAATACGGTACCGCGTCGCCGTTCGCGATGCGTCGCCCGGCCGGCAGCCGGGCCAGCCCGCTCGCCTGCACGAGCGACTGCAGCGTGCCGGCGCCTTGCTGGCGCAGCGTATCGAGGACGGGCATGCCGTCGAGGCCGACCGTGCAGTGCACGCGCACGAAGCGCTCGCGCTGCGCGTCCGGTTCGAAGTCGCCGTCGATCGGCAGCGACGGCACGATCGGCAGGCGTGCGGCGCGCCCCTGCAGGCGGCGGATCAGCGGCGCGACGAACAGCGCGAACGCGGTCATCGCCGCGCCGGGGTTGCCGGGCAGCAGCACCACCGGCCGCGTGTCGAGCCGCGCGAGTGCAACCGGCTTGCCGGGCTTCATGCGCACGCCGGCGACGATGAACGATGCGCCGAGTGCGTCCAGCGCGGGGCGCAGCAGATCCTTGTCGCCGACCGACGCGCCGCCGACGCAGATCACCAGGTCGCAGCCCGCGTGCAGATCGCGCAGCGCGCGATCGACGGCGGGTGCGGTGTCGGCGGCATGCAGACTCATCGCGACCTCGGTGCCGGTGCCCGAGACCAGCGCGCCGAGCATCGGCGCATTGCTGTTGTAAATCTGTTGCGGCGCGCGCGGCTGGCCGCACGCGACGAGTTCGTCGCCGGTCGTCAGGATGCCGACGCGCAGCGCCGGACGCACGTCGATACGCGCGAACCCTTGCGCGGCGGCCACGCCGACATGCATCGCGCCCATGCGCACGCCGGCCGGCACGAGCAGGTCGCCGGCGCGCACTTCCTCGCCCCGGCGGCGGATGTGCGAGCCGCTGCGCTGCGGCGCGTCGAACGCGACCCGGCCGTCCTGCTCGTGCGCATGCTCCTGCATCACGACGGTGTCCGCGCCGGGTGGAATCAGGCTGCCGGTGAAGAGGCGCGCGGCCGTGCGCGGGGCCAGCGGCGCCGGCATGTCGCCCGCGTAACAGCGTTGCGCGACGTGCAGCGGCTCACCGAGTGCGAGATCCGCGTGACGCACGGCGTAGCCGTCCATCGCACTCTGGTCGGCCGGCGGCTGGTCGAGCACGGCGGTGAGCGGCGCGGCCAGCACATGGCCTGCCGCTTCGGCGACCGGGACGGACAGGGTGGCCCCGAGCGGCGCGAACGCGCTCGCGAAATGCTGCTGAGCGGTATCGAAATCGGTCAGTGGTTTCATCAGGAGAAGTCCGGGTGTGCTTGCGCAAGCGCCGGTTGGTCGGGGTGAACGGCGTCGGGCGACACGTACTCGACGAAGCCGTCGTTGCGGCAGAAGCCGAGCAGCCGCACGCCGGCTTCGCGGGCGACGTCGATCGCGAGCGACGTCGGCGCCGAGATCGTCGCGATCATCGGGATGCCGACCCGCGCGGCCTTGCGCACCAGTTCGTAGCTCGCGCGGCTCGACAGGAACACGAAGCCGTCGTGCAGGTCGGCGCGGCGCCGGGCGAGCCGGCCGATCAGCTTGTCGAGCGCGTTGTGGCGGCCGACGTCCTCGAACACGTCGAGCA
>NZ_QOBB01000140.1:0-19013 GCF_024704855.1 Burkholderia sp. HAN2018
GCCGGCGAGTGCGCCGAACGCGGCCACGCCCATCGCGCCGCCGGCCTGCCGCGCGGTATTCAGCACGGCCGACGCGATGCCGGCCCGTTCGGGCGCGACCGACGCGAGCACGGCGGTCGTCATCGCCGGCACCGCGAAACCCATGCCCGACGGAATCAGCAGGAACGGCACGAGCAGGACGGCCAGCGGCGTCGACGCGTCGATGAAGTGCAGCGATCCGTAGCCGAGCGCGGCGACGAGCGCGCCCGCCAGCATCGGCGCGCGCGGGCCGTGACGCGCCACGACGCGGCCGCTCGCGAGGTTCGACAGCAGGAAGCCGCCCGTCAGCGGCAGGAACGCGAGGCCGGCCTGCAACGCCGATTCGCCGCGTGCGCGCTGCAGGTACAGCGCGAGCACGAACACGGTGCCGTAGTACGTGAGGTTCACGCAGACCCCGAACAGCACGGCCGCGCTGAACGTGCGATGGCGGAACAGCGACAGCGGCAGCATCGGCGTGGCCGTCCGTGTTTCCACCGCGACGAATGCGAGCGCGGCGAGCGCCGCCAGCGCGAAACCGCCGGCGACGACCGGGTGCGTGAAGCCGAGCGGACGCCATTCGATCACGGCGCCGGTCAACGCGGTCAGCATCGCGATCGCGATGAACTGGCCGCGCAGGTCGAGTGCGCGGACGGAGCGGGATGGCGCGGCCGGCGTTGCCGCCGCACGGCACGCAGGTATCCATGCAAAGGCGGCCGCCAGCCCGGCCGCACACAGCGGCAGGTTCACGAGGAAGATGCCGCGCCAGCCCCACGCCGCGATCAGCAGGCCACCGACGACCGGGCCGGCCGCGATCGAAATCGACCCGGCTGCCGTCCACCAGCCGACGGCCCGCGCGCGCAGGTGCGGGTCGTGCCGGCACGCGTCGTTGAGCAGCGCAAGCGAATTGGGCAGCATCGCCGCGGCGCCGACGCCTTGCAGTGCGCGCGCCGCGATCAGCATCGCGGGCGCGCTCGCGGCGCCGCATGCGAGCGACGCAAGCGCGAACAGCACGAGGCCGGCGATGTACAGGCGGCGCGGGCCGAAGCGGTCGCCGAGCGCGCCGCCCGACAGCATCAGTACCGCGAACGCGAGCGTGTACGCATCGACGACCCACTGCAGGCCGGCGACGGGCAAGCGCAGGTCGCCGGCGAGATGCGCGAGCGCGATGTTGACGATCGTCACGTCGAGCTGCGTGACGACGAAACCGGTGCTGACGGTCGCGACGACGCGGGCGAGCGCGGGCGGGAAGGTGGAGGAGGGGATGGTCGTGTCCATGCGCCAATCGTAGGGCGCGGCCGGCCGGCGATGTTTCAGCGGGACGTGAAGCGTCGAAGCGCCGGGGGCGAAGCAGCAGGGCGGCGAGCGGGACGAAGCGGGGACGAAGCGGGGACGAAGCAGGAGCGAAGAAGGAGCGAAGAAGGAGCGAAGAAGGAGCGAAGAAGGAGCGAAGAAGGAGCGAAGAAGGAGCGAAGAAGGAGCGAAGAAGGAGCGAAGAATGTTGCGCGTGGGCCGACGTGAGCGCTGCGTGCCCAACCGTGCCGCTACGACCCGTGTTGACGCGCGCTCAGCGCGGAACCCTGGCTGCGTTCAATGGCGCTCGCCGCGCCAGCGACCCGGCGCAACGCCGAAGCGCTTCGTGAACGCATGCGTAAACGTGCTTTGATCCGCGAAGCCGACCATCCCGGCGATATCGACGAGCGGATACCGGCCATCCGCGAGCAGGATCACGGCCGCGTCGAGCCTGAGCCGCTGCAGGTAGCGATGCGGCGTTTCGCCGAACGCATCGACGAACAGTTGATGAAAGCGGCGCATCCCGTAGCCGCAGTGCGCGGCGAGATCGGCGATGCGCAGCGGCTCGGCGAGCCGCGCGCGCAGCCAGCGGTCGATGCGCGCGAAATCGAGGCCCGATGCGGGCGCGGCGATGTCGCGTTCGTCGAGCAGTGCGCCGCACAGCCGGGCGGCGGCCTGCCACTGGAAACGGTGTGCGGCCGCGTGCGGCGCGTCGGCGGCAGGCACTTCGAATTGCGCGGCCGCCGCCGCGATCTGCGCGACCAGTGACGTCAGGGCCGGATCGATTGCCACGGCGCGCGCGCTGTCGAACAGCCGCTGCGGCACCGCGAGTGACGCGAGGGGAAGATTGAGCACGAGCTGGCGATTCTCGCCGAGGCCCGCGTAATCATGGCGCGCGCCGGCCGGAACCAGCCAGGCGCGGTGCCGGTCGAGACGCTGGCTGACGCCGTTCACCGCCATCACCATCGCGCCGTCGATGCCGAGCACGATCTGGTGAAAGTCGTGCACGTCCGACGCTTCGAGCGCGTCGTAGCGTTGCAGCTCGACGGTGGGGGACGGAAGGTGTGCCATGGGGCGGGGCGTCAGCCGGGGGCTCGTGTGCCGTGTCAGATGGCGAGCAGTTCGACTTCGAACACGAGCGTCGCATTCGGCGGAATCACGCCGCCTGCGCCGCGCGGGCCGTAACCGAGTTGCGGCGGGATCGTCAGGCGACGCACGCCGCCGACCTTCATGCCCTGCACGCCTTCGTCCCAGCCCTTGATGACCATGCCGCCGCCGAGCACGAACGCGAACGGGTCGTTGCGATCCTTGCTCGAATCGAATTTCTGACCGTCGGTCAGCCAGCCCGTGTAGTGGACGCTGACGGTCTGGCCGGCTTGCGCTACGTCGCCGGTGCCTTCGGTCAGGTCTTCGTATTTGAGGCCCGATTCGGTCGTGATGACAGACATGACTTCTCCTGAAAAAGGATGGGTAAAACCGCTATTGTAGGCGAGCGCGCTGCGGGCCGCCGCTCGTGGCTTTCGGCCGGTCGCACGCGTATCGCGGGCGGCGTCGGGCCGTCGCGGCCGCGATCGCGCGGAACGCAAATGGAACGCGCGTTTGAATTTCCGGCCCGCCCCGCGACCGAGGTTGCACCGCGCGAGTGCGACGCGCGTATGAATCGGTGCTACCGGGGTGCTCGGCCGCATGCCGCACCGGGTTGCCGGATTCCGTGAAATGCCCGCCACGCGGGGCTTCCGGGCCACCGCTGCGATGCGGTGCCGACTGCCGCGAATGGCTCGCGTGCGGTCACGTGCGTTCGAATTCCGCCGTGTCCGGACGCCGTTCGAACGCCGTTTTTTCCGCCTTTTCGACCGTGCCCTGTTTGGAAGCGCGCATCTACCGCGCGGCTTGCGCGCGCTGCCGCGGGCGGCCTATCTTTACAGCTGTCGATGTCAAGATTTTGGCGGTGCGCGATGCGCCGCCCGGGCCCGCGCCGGCCGCGTCGGACAACGCGCCGGGCCGCTCCGGAACCAGGAGAACGATGAACATGAAGTCAGCCGCTTCCGCCACCGCAGCCGGGATCATGCCGGTGCGCCGCGACCTGCGCTTCGACCTGCCGGTCGAACGCGCGAAGGACTGGCATGGCCTCGGGTCGCACGTGACCCATTTCTTCAACGCGCTGTCGCTGCTGTTCCCGGCCGGCGAGCGCTTCTTCATGGATTCGGTGCGCAACTATCGCGACCGGATCGACGATCCCGTACTGAAGCAGCAGGTGCTCGGCTTCATCGGCCAGGAGGCGATGCACACGCGCGAGCACGTCGAGTATAACGAGCTGATGCAGGCGAACCACCTGCCCGCGCGCAAGCTCGACAAGCGCGTGTGGGCGGTGCTCGGCTACATGAAGCGCAAGCTGCCGCATTCGGTGCAGCTCGCGCACACGGTCGCGGCGGAGCATTACACGGCGATGCTTGCCGACTGGCTGCTGCGCGACCCGACGCGCCTTGAAGGCTCGGTCGAGGGCTACCGCCAGATGTGGATCTGGCACGCGCTCGAGGAAACCGAGCACAAGGCCGTGTCGTTCGACGTGTGGAACACCGTGATGGCGCCGGGGCTGCGTCGTTACCTGATCCGCATCGGCGTGTATCTGCTGACGACGCTGACGTTCTGGCCGACCGTGTTCCTGATGCACGCGACGCTGCTGTGGCGCGATCGCGGCGCCGGCCATCACGTGCGCGGCATGCTGCGGATGATCGCGTTCCTGTACGGGCCGCGCCGCGGGCTGTTCCCGCGCATCGCAGGCGAATGGCTGAGTTTCTTCCGGCCGGGCTTCCATCCGTGGGATCACGACAATCATCACCATCTCGCGCGCGTCGACGCGCTTGCCGCCGCCTACGGCGAACACGGCGGCACCCCGGCCGGCCGTGGTCGTGCGAACGCGCCGGCGCCGCTCGCATCGGGCCGTTGATCCCGTCGCTGCGCCGGCGTGCGCGGGATCGGGCCGAGCATGTTGCGTTCCTGCATCAGCCGGCTTCCTCTGACGATTGACCGAAATCAATTCGAACCGGCCGGGCGGGCATCCCGGCGGCCGGTCGACCGGCCGCGCACGCATGCGCGGCCGGGCCGATCCTGTCGGTGCCGCATCGCCCGCGAACTCCGTGCGCCAGCACCGGCGCGGCTTTGCGCGTCGCGCGGCCACCCGTGGACCGCCCGCGCCGCGCACGCCACCGGGATAACACCCATCTAGTCGCGCGCCGGCCACATCGATATACCGTTGATGACGCTGTCCACCTCACGCGCGATTCATGCACGGGGGGATTTTATTCGGACGGAAATGCGGCCAATATGTCGGTTCGATCGAGGTTCGTCGCACGCGGCGGCGAGCCGGGCGCGCGATACCAATGCCAAGCGGGGAACAACGATGGTTGCTAGGTCACCTGACGCAAACGGGCACACGGTGCCCGAGATGACGCATGTGTCCGTCACCGCGCCCGAGGATGGACGCAAGCTGTTCGTGATCATGCGTTCGCCCGACGAGCCGTTGCTTGCGCAACTGCGCGGGCTGGGCTGGGAAATCTCCGTCGCGAAGACAGCCGGCGCCGCGCAGAACATGACGTCCGGCGTGAGCGTCGCTGCCGGGCTGGTCGATTTCTCCGGGTTCACGTCGCGCGAGTATCCCGCGCTGAAGGCGTGCCTGAGCCAGCCGTCGATCGGCTGGATTTCCATCGCCCAGGCCGGTATCACGATCGGCCCGGCCGTGCGCGAGCTGATCCGCAGCTACTGCTTCGACTACGTGACCCTTCCGTTGCCGTACGAGTGGATTTCGCACGTGCTCGGCCACGCGCGCGGGATGGCCGCGCTCGATCGCGTCGATGGCGCGGCCTACGCGGCGTCGATCGGCGAACACGGGATGATCGGCAACTGCGAGGCGATGCAACAGTTGTTCAGCACGATCCGCAAGGTCGCGAAGACGGACGCGAGCGTGTTCATCTCGGGCGAGTCGGGCACCGGCAAGGAGCTGACGGCGCTCGCGATTCACGAGCGTTCCGGCCGCGGCAAGGGGCCGTTCATCGCGATCAATTGCGGCGCGATTCCGCATCACCTGCTGCAGTCGGAACTGTTCGGCTACGAGCGCGGCGCGTTCACCGGCGCGAACCAGCGTCGTGCGGGCCGGATCGAATCGGCGAACGGCGGCACGCTGTTTCTCGACGAAATCGGCGACATGCCGGTCGAAAGCCAGGCGAGCCTGCTGCGCTTCCTGCAGGAAGGGAAGATCGAGCGGCTCGGCGGGCAGGAATCGATTCCGGTCGACGTACGGATCATCTCGGCCACCCACGTGGATCTCGACGGCGCGGTCGAGGCCGGGCGCTTTCGCGCCGACCTGTATCACCGCCTGTGCGTGCTGCGCATCCATGAGCCGCCGCTGCGCGCGCGCGGCAAGGACATCGACATCCTCGCGCACTACGTGCTGCAGAAGTACAAGGCCGATAGCGGTCGCAAGATCAGCGGCTTCACGTCGGCCGCGCTCGACGCGATGCGGCGCTACGAGTGGCCCGGCAACGTGCGCGAGCTGATCAACCGCGTGCGGCGCGCGATCGTGATGGCCGAGAGCCGGCTGCTGACGCCGCACGATCTCGGGCTCGATACGCCGGGCGAAACCGAACCCGTGACGCTCGAACAGGCGCGGGCGCTCGCCGAGCGCACCGCGATCGAGAATGCGCTGCTGCGCAACGATCACCGCATCAACAAGGCCGCTGCCGAACTCGGCATTTCGCGGGTGACGCTCTACCGGATGATGATCGAGCACGGGCTGAACGATCACGACAACAACGGCGACAACGGCGGGCACGACGGCGCGCCGTCGGGCGACGCGGGGCATCAGCGGGTCGGCTGAACCGGCGCACGCGCGACGCGTGAGCCGGTTCAGCGATAGGTCCAGAGCCGGTGCAACACGAACGTGACGGGCGGCACGCACAGCACGACCGCGACGACGCTCCACGCGCGTGCCAGCCCGAGCGTCACGGCGCCGTGCGCAAGCAGCATCGTCACGGCGAGGCCGACCATCGCGACGGCGAGAAAGCGCATGAAGTTGCCCCACGTCACGGGCGACGAAAAACTCCACAGCGTGTTGGCGAGATACGAGAACGCGGTCGAGCAGGCGAACGCGACCGCGTTCGCGGTCACGGGCGTCGCGTCGAACAGCGTGAACATCGCGGCCGCGATCAACGCGTGCAGCGCGGTCGAACCGAGGCCCGACACACCGAAGCGAATCAGTCTGGCGCGTTCGGCGACATAGAGGGTACGGATCATCGGCGGGGCGATCGTTCGGGCGGTGGGGCGGCGTGTGGGGCGGCGTCGTGCGTCACGGCATCCGCCGGCCGGAGGCGCCGATGCGAACACGACGCACGCCGGTTTCGCAGTATAGCCGTGCGCCCGGCCGGCCCGGCACCGGCGGATGGATCGCGCGGGCAACCCGCGGCCCGCGTGCTGCCCGCGGCATGTAAAGCGCATGAAACATTTCGCGTCGGCGGCCATGCGAATTTGCGTGGTGAATCGGCGTGAACGGCCGGCCGTCCATCGGTAAAAATGCCGTGCTTCATTGTTCAGCCTTATCCGGCAAGCCAGGGCCGCCACGGGGCCCGCGCGTGCCGCGCGCCGCGTGTTTCAGTTTCGTAACTTCCCGCATTCGGCACCCGTTCCGGCCGCCACGCTGCCCGGCTGGCCCCTTGTCCGGACAGGCTCGCGCGAAGCTGGCCCGCTCCTTGCGAAAGTGGGCGTGCGAAGGTCGACGATGCACGGTCCGTCCGGTTCGGCAGCGAACCCTGTCAGTACCGGCCAGGACACGGTCCGCGGGGATGCGGCGGCGGAGCGCGGCGCAACAGCCGCGTTCCGGCGAGCACGGAGCGTCGTCGCCTGATCGTCGGGGCACCGGCCTCGTCCGGTTGCCGGAACAACCATCAGACTGATACGGGGTAGAAAAATGATCGATCGCCACACGCCGCGGCCGGCAGGCCGCGATCGCAGTGATGTGGAGCATCGCCGGTCGCATGTCGTTCTCTCGGCCGGCCGGCATGCATCGACAGGCCATCTCTCCGCGCCCGGTGCGAGGCGGATCCGGCTGATTGCCGGTCATCCACGCCGGGTCGGTACTTTCCTGCACGCGAACCCGATTCGCAAGGGCATGTGCGCTCGGGCGCCGGTACCTCGACGCCCGGTCTTCGCCTATTGACCGAAGCCGCACGATATCCGTTCGCGCCGGGCATCGTCGCCGCGAACGATTGATCTGCAATCCGAATGAGGCGCGAGGGTCTTGCCGCGCGCGCGACGGATGATGCATTCGATGCGACGGCAAACGGCGTCATGCCGTTGCCGTCCGGTGGTGAGGGGAGGGGCGGTCGGACGCGCGCGACGGGAGTGGCGCCCGTACGCGCGCGACGCCGTTTCAGCCGCCGTAGATGTCGAAGTCGAAGTACTTCGACGCGAGCCGCTTGTAGGTGCCGTCCTTGACCATGTCGAGGATTGCGCCGTCGATCTTCGCCTTCAGGTCGGTGTCTTCCTTGCGCAGCCCGATGCCGGCGCCGATGCCGAGCACCTTCTCGTCGACGAGCTCCGGGCCGACGAACGTGTAGTTCGCGCCGCGCGACGATTTCAGGAACCCGATCGCGGCCTGTACTTCATCCTGCAGCGCCGCGTCGAGGCGGCCCGAGGTCAGGTCCGCGTACACGCCGTCCTGGTTCTGGTACGACACGACGTTCGCGCCTTGCTTGCCCCAGTACGCCTTTGCGTACGTTTCCTGCGTCGTGCCCTGCTCGACGCCGATCGATTTGCCCTTCAGCGATTCGGCCGTCGGCAGCAGCGGCGAGCCCTTCTTCACGACGAGCCGCGTCGGCTGGTTGTAGATCTTCGTCGTGAAGCCGATCTGCTGCGCACGCTGCGGCGTGATCGACATCGACGACAGCACCGCGTCGAACTTCTTCGCCTTCAGCGCCGGAATCATCCCGTCGAAATCGTTCTCGAGCCACACGCACTTCGCCTTCAGGCGCGCGCAGATCTCGTTGCCGAGGTCGATGTCGAAGCCGACGAGCTTGCCGTCGGGCGCCTTCGATTCGAACGGCGCGTAGCTGGCGTCGGTGCCGAAGCGGATGGTGGTCCAGTCCTTCGCGACGGCGGGGCCTGCGGATACCGCGAGCAGGGCGATCGAAACAGCGGCAATCAGTCTCTTCATGGTGCGTTCCTTGGCGGGGTGCTTCCGGTTCTGTGCGACACGGTTTCACGGACCCGAGCCGCATCTGCGCGCGGTGTCCGCACGGCCATTAACGCAGAAAATAAAATCAGAGTCCAGAATGGACAAAAAATATCGTTTCGCCGGATGCGTGAATCGGTCGCCGGGTGCCGACCCTTGCAAAAATACGAAAATGGACTAATCTTGTTAGTAAATTCGTTTCGAGACTAACGATCATGTCACAGCCCGCCTACGAATCGCATTCCTCCCCGCCGCAGGCTTCGGTCGCGCAGATGTCGGCGGCCGGCCTGCGTGCGTTTTTCAACATCGCACGCGACTGGGAGCTGACGATCGACGAACAGATCGTGCTGCTCGGGTCGCCCGGCCGTTCGACGTTCTTCAAGTGGAAGGCCGCGCCGGAATCGGCGCGGCTGCCGCGCGATACGCTCGAGCGGCTATCGCTGCTGCTCGGCATCTACAAGGCGCTGCAGATCCTGCTGCCGCAGCCGGCCGCGGCCGATGCGTGGGTCAAGCGGCCCAACGACGCGGCGCCGTTCGGCGGCAAGCGCGCACTCGACCGGATGCTCGCCGGCAACGTCGGCGATCTGGTCGCCGTCCGCCAATATCTCGACGCGATGCGAGGTGGCTGGGCGTGACGATGCCGATCCAAGCACAACAATGGCCCACGACCGCGGTCGACTGGGCGCCTGCCTATCGCGTGATCCCCACCCGTTTTCCGGCAATCAACCTGTTCGACCGCGTTGCGTCGGCGGACGATTTCGACGCGCTTTACGCGCTCGAATCGCTGACCAACGACCGCATTCGCAACGAAGTCGGCACGCTCGACCTCGTCCCGCCCGCCGAACGTCGCTACGGGCAGGGCTGGGGGCCGATCATGGCCGCGTTCACGCACCTGAATCCGCAGGGCAGCCGTTTTTCCGACGGCAGCTACGGCGTGTTCTACTGCGCGCGCTCGCGCGATACGGCGATCGCCGAAACGCGTTATCACAGCGCGCTGTTCCTGGCGGCGACGAAGGAGCCGCCGATGCGCCAGCAGATGCGGCTCTATACGGTGATCGCGCAAGGCGACGTGGCTGACGTGCGCATGTGGCCGAAACGCGATCCGGCCTTGCTGCACCCGCTCGATTACAGCGCCGGGCAAGCGCTCGGCCGCGCGGTGCGCAATGCCGGCGGTGCGGGGATCGTCTATCCGTCGGTGCGCGACCCGCGCGGCGAGTGCCTGGCGGCGTTCCGCACCGCGCTGCTGCGCGATTGCCATCACGCGGCCTACCTCGAATACAACTGGAACGGCTCGGCCGTCGATGCGGTGTTCGAACTGAACCAGGTCGGCTAGTGGGCGCTCGCGGGCATCAGGGCAACGGCCAGTCGCCCGCGTGGCGTTCGCGCGCCTCGGCCTGCGTCATCGACCAGGTGCGCCCGGTGCGCGGCTCGACGAGCGTGAGCCGCCCGGCCGGTGCGAACGCACCCGTGTCGATGAACCATTGCGCGCCGATCCGCTGCGGTGCGCGCACCGGCGTGTGCCCGGTGTAGGTCAGCGACAGCCCGGTCTGCCGCGCCGGATCGGCGAGCCCCTGGACGAGATCGCGGCCCCAGATCAGCCGTTCGCGCACGTCGTGCGAATAGCTGCCCGTGTCGAGATCGGCGTCCGAGCCGAAGAATTCCGCATGCAGCACGTTGAAGCGCCCGGGGCCGTCGCCGATCACGCGCACCAGCGGCAGCGCGTCGACGCGCGCCGCGTGCGCGTGCAGCCGTTCCGCCGGCAGGTCGGCGCCCCAGTCGCCGCCGATTCCGCGCCACGCGTCGGGCGACAGCTTGCCGCGCGCCACGAGGCTCAGCACTTCCTCGTGATTGCCGCGCACGACGTGGCACCACGGGCGGTCGAGCAGGTCGAGCGTGGTTTCGGATGCAGGGCCGCGGTCGACGAGGTCGCCGACCGAGAACAGGCGGTCGCGAGCCGGATCGAAGCGGATGTCGTGCAACAGCGCGCGCAGCACATCCACGCAGCCGTGCAGGTCGCCGACGACGAAGTCACGGCCGGCCGTATTCGCGGGATGGTGGCAGAGGGGGGCGGTGGCAGTCATCCCATTATCTTAGGCGCTCGCGCCCATCGCCACGTCACGACGGAATGACGATAATCGGGGCGCTACCCGCCGGTGCGGCGCGGCGGGGCGTCCCGCGCGTCGGCCGAACCCTTTCCATCTGCTTTCGGAATCACACGATGACGTTCTATCCGCAGGTATTACGCAACCGGCCGCGCATGGTCGCGGCGTTCATCGCCGGCGTGCTGTGCGCGGTGCTGCTGCCGTTTCCGCTGCGTCCGGCCGCGCGGGCGCTGATCGGCTGGGATTGCGCGGTCTGGCTGTATCTCGTGCTGATGTGGGTGCGCATGGTCACCGCGCATCATCACAAGGTGCGCGAAGTCGCGATCCGCGAAGACGAAAACGCGACGACCGTGCTGACCGTCGTGTGCTTCGCGACCGTGGCGAGCGTGGCTGCGATTGCGATCGAACTCGCGACCGCCAAGAGCGTGGGCTTCAGCGCGGGGCTCAGCCACTACGCGATTACGGGCGCGACGCTGTTCGGCGCGTGGTTCCTGATCCCGACGATCTTCACGCTGCACTATGCGCGCCTCTATTACGGCTCGCCATCCAACGACCGCGCGCTGCGCTTCCCCGACCGCAATCCCGAACCCGATTACTGGGATTTCCTGTATTTCGCGTTCACGCTCGCGGTCGCGTCGCAGACGGCCGACGTGTCGCTGGCGAGCCGCTCCGCGCGGCGCTCGGTGCTCGCGCAGTCGATCCTGTCGTTCTACTTCAACATGGCCGTGCTCGGGCTGTCGATCAACGTGGCAGCCGGCCTGCTGAGCTGACGCGGGCCGCGGTCGTGCGCCGCGTCATTTGAGCAGCTCGTACGGGCCGCCGCGCTCCAGCGCGCGCCGGTATGCCGGCCGCGCGTGGATCGCGTCGAGAAAGCGCGCGATCGCGGGATGCCGGCCGTCTCCGCCGCGCGCGGTCGCGGCCTCGAGCGGAAAGCTCATCTGGATGTCGGCCGCGCTGAAGCTGTCGCCGACGAACCAGCCGGTGCGCTGCAGCACACCGTCGACATGGCCGAGATGCAGCGCGATCTGCGGATCGACGAAGCCCGACTGCAGCGTGTCGGCGATCTTGCGCGCGATCGGCCGCGCGAAGAACGGCATCGGCGCATGCGCGATCCGCAGCGCGACGAGCTTGAGCAGCAGCGGCGGCATCGCCGATCCTTCCGCGTAGTGCAGCCAGTACGTGAAGTCGTGCCGCTCGGGCGTGCCGGGCGGCGGCGCCAGGCGCCCGTTGCCGTAGCGTTCGACCAGGTATTCGATGATCGCGCCCGATTCGGCGTATGTGCGGCCCTCGTCGGTGACGACCGGCGACTTGCCGAGCGGATGGATTGCGCGCAACGCGGGCGGTGCGAGCATCGTCTTCGGGTCGCGCGCGTAGCGCACGATCTCGTACGGCACCTCCAGTTCTTCGAGCAGCCAGAGCACGCGCTGCGAGCGCGAGTTGTTCAGGTGATGGACGGTGAGCATGTCGACGCCGGAAGTGGGGGCGGGAACGACATCATACCCAGCGCGGGTGGCGCACAAGCGAAACGCGTCGCGCGACGTGGCGCGACGCGTCTGGCCGACCGCGTCTGGCCGACCACATCTAGCCGACCGCGTCTGGCCAACCGCCCCGATCCATCACGCGCGCCGGACGGCGATCCACGCGCCCCAGAACAGGCTCGCGAAAAAGCGCAGCGGTGCATCGAAGCCCGCGTCGCGCAGCAGGGCGAACACGGCTTCCTCGGACGCGGGCGGATCGGCGCCCTTCAGGATCTTCGCGAGTTGCGCGCGCACCGCGTCGGGCGTCGCGCCTTTCATGCGCCAGCGCTGCTGCCATGCGTCGAGCAGGCGAGGGTGGTCCGCGTAGCGGCGATGATTGCCGGCGAGCACGAGCGGCGCGCCGGGTTTCAGGCGTTGCGCGATCGCCTGCAGCAGCGCCGCCTTCGCCTCGTCGCCCGGGACGTGATGCAGCACGCCGATCAGCGTCGCGCCGTCGAACGCGGGCGTGTCGGGCAACGCATCGACACCGTCCTCGACGAACGCCGTGCGCGCGCCGCAGCCCGCGGCCTCGACATTCGAGCGCGCGAGCGCGAGCATCGGCCCGGACGGGTCGACGGCCGTGAACCGCCAGCCCGGCTCGAGCGCGGCCGCCACGCAGATTTCCTGCCCCGTGCCGCCCGCGCCCGCGACGAGGATCCGTGCATCGGGTGCGGCGATTGCCGACGCGAGCATGCACGCGGTGAGTTCATGACAGGCATCGTAGCCGGCGAGTGCGATGCGGGATTGCTCGGCGTATTCGTGTGCGCGTGCCGGATCGAATTTGGCGGCGCTGGCGGGAAGCGACATGACGGGTTCCTCGGGTCGGGCGCGGACGGTGTGTCCACGAGCATCGCGCAGAGCGTAAGCGTGCACGGCCGGTGCAACAAGGCGAGCAGGCATTCCGGTATGCGGGCTACCTGCCTCGCCGGCGCTTGCCGGACCGCGGGTTTTCCAGGGGTCGATTCGCATTTAATAATGTCCGGGGACGTTGCATCGCGATGGCGAATCCGGCGCATACTCGTTTCTCCCCCCGCCTGGCCGTCGCATGCCGGGCCCCGATGTGCCGCGCCGCTGGCGCGGCCATGCCGCTCGGTACGCACGAGGAGCGCATGATGTCCGATTGTCCGCACGACCCGTATGCGCAGCACTACATTCACTGCCTGCCGTTCGGCGCACAGCCCTGTGGCGCGCTCTGCGCGACGCCGCGCACGCATTTTCGCGTGTGGGCACCGGGCAGCACGCAGGTCCAGCTCGAACTCGATACCGGTTTCGGCCCGTTGCTCGTTCCGATGACGGCCGCCGGCACGCACTGGTTCGAAGTCTTTGCCGATTGCGGCGCGGGGGCGCTTTACCGCTATCGCCTCGACGATACGGTATCGATTCCCGATCCCGCATCGCGCTCGCAACCCGAGGGGCTCAACGGCCCGAGCGAGGTCGTCGATCCGCGCGCGTTCACGTGGCGCAACACGTTCTGGCGCGGGCGCGCATGGGAAGACATCTCGCTCTATGCGATTCGCCCGCACGCGGTGGGCGGCTTCGGCGGCGTGCGCCGGCGCCTGCCGCAACTCGCGCGCCTGGGTGTGACCGCGCTGGAGCTGCTCGCGTCGCCGCACGACAGCCTGCCGTTCGCGCCGCTCGCGGCCGAAGGCGGCCCCGACGCGCTGAAGGCGCTGATCGACGATGCGCACGGCTACGGTCTCGCGGTGCTGCTGGAACTCGACTACGCGCGCTTCGGCAGCGGCACCGATGCGCTGCGCCACTACGCGGCGCCGTTCTTCCATACGCGCGACGATCCGCTGCAGGCGTCGCCGCTCGCGCTCGATCATCCGGAAGTCTGCGATTTCTTCTGCGACAACGCGCTGTACTGGATCGACGAGTACCGTTGCGACGGTCTGCGCCTGCGCGAAGCCGACCGGATCGGCGTGTCGTGGCTGCGCGAAATCGCGGACCGCGTGCGCGCGGCGGTGCCGGCCGACCGGCTCATCCATCTCGTACTCGGCAGCGAGCGGCATCCCGCGCATCTTGCCGATACCCATTTCGATGCGCAGTGGAACGGGTGCGGCGAACGCGCGCTGCACCGGCTGACGGGCCGCGACACGTCGGCTCATGAAGGCATTTCCGCGCATCAGTCGATCCACACGCTCGCCCGCGCGCTGACCGCAGCCGGGGCCGCATTCCAGCCGGCCGGGTCGGGCGAGGGCATGACGGCCGACAGCGGGCTGTCGTTGACGTCGCTGGTGCTGTCCGACGGCGCGTGGCGCGACAGCGGGCAGGGCGACCACGGGCAGGAGGCCGGTCTGGCCGCGCTTGCGCTGTCGCTGCTCACGCCGCAGATCCCGTTGATCTTCGACGAAACCGCGCGCGACGCCGATCGCGCGCATTTCGTGCAGTCGGCGCTGGCGGTGCGCGCGAAGCTGATCGCGCCGAGGCTGTCCGATTGCCGGCCGCAGGATGCGCGTGCGCTGAAGTCGGACGGCGACGGCGATGCCGACGCGCTGCTTGCGTCGTGGCGGCTCGCCGACGACGAGACGCTGACGATCGCGCTGAACCTGTCGCCCGAGGCGGTGCCGTTCGATGCGCCGAGAGGGCGGGTCGTGTTCGAGACGCCGGCGCGTGCGCGCGACCGGGTCGATGAAGGGGAGCTGCCGCCGTACTCGCTCGTCGCGTGGCTGACGGGTGACGTCAACCGGTATGCGCTCACGCACGATGCGCGTCGCATCGACGACGGCGCGTGGCGCGGAAGGCGCCCGAACCTGAACGCATGACGACGTGAGGCGGTAATGTCTGAACGGCCGGGCGCATCTGCGCCCGGTTGCGTCGCAGGAAATCCCCGGACTACCAGAACCCGCGAATGCCCGCGATGCCGTGCGCGCCGTGGCGGCGTGCATCGTCGAGGTGGGAGCGTTTCATGCCGCCGAGCGCGAAGACGGGCATCGCGGCCTCGGCGGCCAGTGTGCCGAACTGCGTCCAGCCGAGCGTCGGCGCACCGGGATGGCTGAGCGTCGGCAACACGGGCGACAGCGTGACGAAATCCGCGCCGGCGCGCGCGGCCAGCAGCAAGTCGTCACGCGTATGGCAGGCCGCGGACACCCATCTTCCGGCCGGCAACGGCCGCTGCGTGGCGGCGCGCAACGCGGGGCCGTCGAGATGCCAGCCGGCGCCGTCGAGCCGCATCACGCCGGCCGCATCGATCGGGCCGTTCAGCATCAGGTGTGTGCCGGCCGCGCCGCAGCGCGCGAGCGCCGCGGCGGCGAGCCGCGCAAACGCGGCTGCGTCGAGCGATTTCACGCGCAGTTGCACGAGTGTCTCGCCGCGTGCGAGCACGGCCGACAGCCGGTCGAGGAACGCCGCGCAATCGGCGGCCGACGCGGACGCCGGCTCGGGCGTGATCACGCAGCAGCGCGGCAGCGTCGCGTTCATCGCGTGCGCCGGCGGCAGCCACGCGCGGCCGTCATTCGTCGGCCTCTTTCGCGATCTTCGGGTAGACGCGCACGAGCACGATGCGCGGCCCGTTCATCTTCTTCACGACGACGTCGAAGCGGTCGAACGACACGCGCTGCCCTTCGGTCGGCAGGTCGCTGAGCGCCTGGATCACGAGGCCGCCGACCGATTCCGCGCGACCTTCGTCGATGTCGATGCCGAGCGCCTGTTCGAGCGACACGACGGGCAGGCTGCCCTTGCCCATCAGCGTGCCGTCGTCGAGGCGGCTCCAGTCGGCGTCGCCCTGGCGGAACTCGTCGTGGATCTGGCCGACCAGCGCGCCGAGCAGGTTGTCGAGCGTCAGGAAGCCGATCGGCTTCTCGCCCTTGTTGCCGACCAGCGCGAAGTGCGGTGCGCCCTTGCGGAAACGGCGGAACAGGTCGAGGGCCGGCGTGTCGGGCTTCACGTACTGCACGGGGCGCACGTAGTCGGACAGGTCTTCGAGCGCGGCGCCCGCGTGACGCGCGAGCAGCAGGTCCTTCAGGTGGATCAGCCCGCTCACCTGTTCACGCGACGCATCCTCGAACAGCGGATAGCGGCTGAAGCGGTGCCGCGCGACGATCTCCATGTTGTCGGGCAGCGGCAGGTCGCGGCGCAGGCCGATCATTTCATGGGCCGGCCGCATCAGGTCCGATACGGTCATCGACGAAAAATCGAGCGAATGCGCGAGCGTGTTCCACTCGTCGTTGGTGTACGTGCCGCGCGCCGGCTGCGCGGTGTTGCCGGCCGTGCTGCGGCGGCTGCGCAGGATCAGCTTCAATTCGTCGGTCGAGTAGTGCGCGTCGCCGCCATGGTCGGCCGACAGCCCGGCGAGCCGCAGCACCGCGTTGGCGCTGTTGTTGAGCACCCAGATTGCCGGGTACATCGCCCAGTAGAACGCATAGAGCGGCAGCGCGACCCACAGGCCGACCTTCTCCGACTGGCGGATCGCCATCGACTTCGGCGCCAGTTCGCCGACGACGATGTGCAGGAACGAGATCAGCGAGAACGCGAACACCAGCGAGATCAGGTGCACGACGCGCTCCGACTGCACGCCGATCAGGTCGAGCAGCGGGGTAAGCAGTTGCGCGAACGCCGGTTCGCCGACCCAGCCGAGGCCGAGCGACGCGAGCGTGATGCCGAGCTGGCACGCGGAAAGATACGCGTCGAGCCGGCCGTGCACGATGCCGAGGATGCGGCCGCGCAGGCCGTGCTTGCGGGCCAGTGTCTTGACGCGCGTGGCGCGCAGTTTGACCAGGCCGAATTCGGCCGCGACGAAGAACCCGTTCAGGGCCACCAGGAACAACGCGCCGATGAGCGCGAAGATCTGTAACAAAGAATCACTCCGGTTATGACAGGCCCGTCAGTATAGAGCCAGAAAGGAATTCGTAATATATCGGGCGGCCGCTGGCTTACACCGGCGCCTCGCCGGGGACGGAGAACGTGACGGTGGCGGTTGCGCCATCGGCGAACGCGTCGTGCGAGAACGTGCCGCCGTGTGCGAGCGCGACGCGCTGGCAGAGCGCAAGCGCCCACGCGACGCGCTTCGCGTCGCGCTCGCGCAGCAGCTCGCGTCGTGCGAACGATTCGAACGCGTGCGGCTGCGCGGGATCGGCGAGCGTGTCGGCGTTGACGGTGCATGTGGCGCGCGCGGTGAACTGCACGCCGTCGCGCGCGCACGCCAACGTCACGCGGCCGCCGGCGGCGCTGGCTTCGACCGCGACCGTCAGCATCGTCCAGAGCGCCTGCGCGATGCGTTCGCGGTCGGCGCTCAGCGACGGTTCGCCGTCCGGCAGCGTCGCGTCGAGCGTGACCTGTCGTGCGTCGGCGAGCGCGAAACGGACGAGCGCGAGCGTGTCGTCGAGCAGCGCGCGCAGCGCGAACGGCTGCGGCGCGAGTGCGAGCGTGCGTGTTTCCGCGCGCGGCGCATCGAGCACGTCGTCGATCAGCGCGACCTGCTGGTCGATCCCGGTGCGGATGCCCGCGAGCGCGCGCTGCAGGTTCGGATCGGCGTTGGCGAGCTGGCGCTCGAGCACGTATGCCCAGCTATGCATGGCATTCAGCGGGCTGCGCAGGTCGTGCGACGCGGTGGAGAGCGCCTGGTCGCGCAGGAACAGCGCCGCCTGGGTGGCGTAGTGCGCTGCGCGTTCGCGCAGCAGGTCGGCGGCGGGATCGACGGAAGTGGACGTCACGGAGCGGGCCTGTCGGAAGCGGTTGGCGTGGTTATCACGCGAACCGTCATTATAGGGACGGTGCGGGTCACGCCGGCAGTGCGTCCTCGTCCTTTTTCCGGGCGTCGCCGTTCGGCAGCAACTGGCACGCGAGCAGGCCGGCCAGCATCAGCGCGCAGCCGACGAGCGCGCGCAGCGTCAGCGTTTCGCCGAGCGCGGCCCAGCCGGCGATCGCCGCGAACACGCCTTCCATGCTGAAGATCACGGCTGCGTGCGCGGGCGCGGCGTCGCGTTGCGCGACGACCTGCAGCGTATAGCCGACGCCCACCGACAACAGGCCGCCGTACAGCAGCGTCGGCAGTGCGCCGCGCAGCACGGCGCCGCTGACCGGCTCGACGGCGAGACCGACCGCGAGACACGCCACGCCGCACACGAGGAATTGCAGGAACGCGAGCACGAGCGGATCGTGGCGCCGGGCGAAATGGCCGACGGCCATCACGTGCGCGGCGATGATCACGGCGCCGGCGAGCTGGAACCAGTCGCCGTACAGCACCGAGAAGTGCTCGTCGATACTGAGGAAATACAGGCCGATCGCCGCGAGCAGCGCGCCGAACCACGTGCCCGCGCCGATCCGGTGACGGGCGAACACACCCATCAGCGGCACGATCACGACGTACAGCGAGCTGATGAACCCTGCGTTGGCGATGCGCGTGTACTGCAGGCCGATCTGCTGCAGCGATATCGATACCGCCAGCAGCCCGCCGAGCGCGAGGCCCGGCAGCAGCGCCGGCGCACGGCGGATCGCCGCGAGCTGCGCGCGCGACGCCGTGTTCAGCGTCAGCAGCGGCACCAGCACCAGCGCGCCGAGCAGGAAGCGCAGCCCCGTGAACAGGAACGGCCCGATCACGTCGAGGCTCAGGCGTTGCGCGACGAAAGCCGAACCCCAGATCGCGGCGGCGGCGAGCATCAGCAGGTTGGCACGGAGGTGCTTGCGGGCTTCGGGCTTCATTGGAATTCTTCTGAAGATTGCTGGCGGCGAAACCCGTCAGTTTACGCCGAGATTGCAAGGCTGTCGGCAAACCTGCGCAGCGCGGCGGCCGCGCGTGGGTCGCGCACGCGCGAGTACAGCACGACCTGCGACAGCGGCAGCGGCGGCAGCCCGAATTTCGCGCCGACGTCGACCAGCGTGCGCGGCGCGACACGCCGCGCGAGCGGGCAGACGGCAAGCCCCGCG
>NZ_QOBB01000141.1:0-18872 GCF_024704855.1 Burkholderia sp. HAN2018
CGCGCGTGTCGGCCCGTGCACGCATCCGGCGCCGCGTCGCCGGCGAGGTGTCGCTCGTGCGTTCGCTCGACAGGCTGCCGTGCGTGCTGCTGCCCGATGCGCGTCCGTATGCGGGCTGGTTCGACGGCCTCGGCTGCCGCACGCTCGCCGACCTGCGCAACCTGCCGCGCGCGGGGCTGCAGCGCCGCTGCGGTCCCGCGTTGCTGGCCGCGCTCGATCGCGCGTACGGCGATGCGGTCGAGCCGCTCGCATGGATGGCGGTGCCGCCGGTATTCGACGTGCGGCTCGAATTGCCGGAGCGCGTCGAATACGCGGAAGCCGTACTGTTCGCCGCGCGGCGGCTCGTCGTGCAGCTGTGCGGCTGGCTGGTCGCGCGGCAGCTGTCGCTGGCCGCGATGACGTTCGATCTCGAACACGAGCGCGGCCGCCAGGCCGTGCCGCCGACGCCGCTCGAACTCGCGTTCGCCGCACCCGTGCGCGACGAGACGCACTTCATGCGGCTGCTCGGCGAGCGGCTCGCGCGCGTCGAGTTGCCGGCCGCGGTGATCGCGGTGCGTCTGAAGGCCACGCGCGTCGAATCGGTCGCGCCGCCGGCCGACGATCTTTTCCCCGAGCCGGGCGGCACGAAAGAGACGCGCGCGCGGCTGTTCGAGCTGCTGGTCGCACGGCTCGGCGCGGAGAACGTGCTGCGCGCGGCACCCGTCGCCGATCACCGGCCCGAGGCCGCGAACCGCTGGCTGCCGCTCGATGCGCAGGCCGGCAAGCCGGCCGGCGGGCCGCCGGCCGTGCCGCCGAGGCCCGCGTGGTTGCTGGACGAGCCGCTGCCGCTGTTGATGCGGGGGGAGCGGCCGGTATTTCATACGCCGCTCAGGATGATGTCGTCGGTGGAGCGGATCGAGGCCGGGTGGTTCGATGGCCAGCTCGCCGCACGCGATTACCACGTCGCGCAGGACGAAACCGGTGCGTGCTACTGGGTGTTCAAGGAGCGGGCAGCGAGCGAGGCCGAGCCGCGCTGGTTCCTGCACGGCCTGTTCGGGTGAACGGTCATGGTTGCGGAATTCAGCTGGCTGCCCGATTACGCGGAGTTGTTCTGCCGTTCGAACTTTTCGTTCCTGCATGGCGCGTCGCATGCGGAAGAACTGGTCGAGCGTGCGGCGGAACTCGGCTATCGCGGGATCGCGATCACCGACGAATGCTCGCTCGCCGGCGCACCGCGCATGCACGTCGCGGCGAAGGCGAAAGGGTTGCCGCTCGTCATCGGTTCGTACTTCGAGGTGACGCCGGACGATGTTCCGCCGGGCCACGATCCGGGCCCCGGCGCGTTCGGGCTCGTGCTGCTCGCGCAGAATCGGGAAGGCTACGGCAACCTGTCCGAGCTGATTTCGTGGCGGCGGATGGAAGCGCCGAAGGGGACTTACACGCTGACGTCGCACATGCTGTCGAGGCCGCCCGAGGCATTCGCACACCTGCGCGGCATGCCCGACTGCTTCGCGATTCTCGTGCCCGCGTACCCGGTGCGGGCGGACGTGCTCGATGCACAGGTCGCGTGGTTTCGCGCGACGTTCGGCGAGCGTGCACGGCTCGGGCTCGTGCAGTTGCAGCGCGCGCTGGACGGTGCGCAACGCGAGGAGATTCGTGCGGCCGGCGAGCGGCGCGGCGTGCGCATCGTCGCACTCGGCGACGTGACGATGCACCGGCGCTCGTGCAAGGAACTGCAGGACGTGATGACGGCGATTCGTGTCGGGATGCCTGTCGCGGAATGCGGTTATGCGCTCGCGCCGAATGCGGAGCAGCATCTGCGTGCGCGCGGGCGGATCGGGAAGCTGTTTTCGCCGGAGGAGATCGCGGAAACGTGCGCGATGCTCGACGGCTGCAATTTCTCCCTCGATGACTTGAAGTATGAATACCCGCTCGAACTCGTCCCGCGCGGGCATACGCCGACGAGCTACCTGAAGCAGGAGACCTGGGCGGGTGTGGCCCGGCGTTACTGGAATGGTGTGCCGGAGAAAGTAGCCAGGCAGATCCGGTATGAACTCGCCCTGATCGCGAAACTGAAATACGAGCCGTTCTTCCTGACCGTCTACGACATCGTCAAATTCGCGCGCAGCCAGAACATCCTGTGCCAGGGGCGCGGCTCGGCGGCGAACTCGGTGGTCTGCTATTGCCTCGGCATTACCGAGGTCGATCCCGATCAGAGCACGATGCTGTTCGAGCGCTTCATCAGCGCGGAGCGCGGCGAGCCACCCGATATCGACGTCGATTTCGAGCATCAGCGCCGGGAAGAAGTGATCCAGCATATCTACGAGAAGTACGGGCACGATCGCGCCGCACTGGCGGCCGCCGTATCGACTTATCGCCCGCGCGGCGTGCTGCGCGAGACCGGCAAGGCGCTCGGTGTCGATCCGGTGCTGGTCGATCGCGTCGCGAAAGCGCATCGCTGGTTCGACGGCAGTCGCGACCTGCTGCAGCAATTCTCGACGACCGGGCTCGATCCCGAGACGCCGCTCATCCAGGCGTGGGCCCGGCTCGCCGCGAGGCTGCTGAACTTTCCGCGCCACCTGTCGCAGCACTCGGGCGGCTTCGTGATCAGCCGCGGCAAGCTCACGCGGCTCGTGCCGGTCGAGAACGCGGCGATGGACGGGCGGCGCGTGATCCAGTGGGACAAGGACGATCTCGAAGCGCTCGGGCTGATGAAAGTCGACGTGCTCGCGCTCGGCATGCTGTCGGCGCTGCATCGCGCGTTCGACATGCGCACCGCATGGCGAGGCCCGCCGAAGGCTGACGGCAAGCCGTTCACGTTGAAGCACATTCCGAAGGATGACGACGCAACTTACGACATGATCTGCCGCGCCGACACGGTCGGCGTGTTCCAGATCGAATCGCGCGCGCAGATGTCGATGCTGCCGCGTCTGCGGCCGCGCACTTATTACGACCTGGTGATCGAGGTGGCGATTGTGCGGCCGGGGCCGATCCAGGGCGGGGCAGTGCATCCTTATCTGAAGCGACGCCAGGGCATCGAAAAGGTCAGTTATCCCAAGGAGGACCTGAAGCCCGCGCTCGAACGGACGTACGGCGTGCCGATCTTCCAGGAACAGGTGATGCAGATCGCGATGATCGCGGCCGGCTTCACGGCCGGTGAGGCCGACCAGTTGCGTCGCGCGATGGCCGCGTGGAAGCGCAAGGGCAATCTGGAGCAATATCACGGCAAGATCGTCGACGGGATGCGCGAGCGCGATTACCCGCCCGAGTTCGCCGAACAGATCTTCGAGCAGATCAAGGGCTTCGGCGATTACGGTTTCCCCGAGAGCCACGCGGCGAGTTTCGCCAAGCTGGCCTACGCCAGCAGCTGGCTCAAATGCCACGAACCGGCGATCTTCCTCGCCGCATTGCTGAACAGCCAGCCGATGGGTTTCTATCCGCCGTCGCAACTCGTGCAGGACGCGAAGCGGCACGGCGTGCAGGTCCTGCCGATCGACGTCACGCAAAGCGGCTGGGAGGCATCGCTCGAAGCGCTGCCCGGCCAGCCGCCTCCGCACGGACAGCCGGCCGTCCGGCTCGGGCTGTCGCTCGTGAGCGGTCTGGGAGAAGCCGCTGTCCGCAGGATCGAAGCCGCACGCGCGGCGGGCCCCTTCGACAACGTCGACACTCTCGCCCGTCGCGCGCAGCTCGAGCGCCGCGATCTCGAGGCGCTCGCCGCCGCGAACGCGCTCGCGACCCTCGCCGGCCACCGCCGCGATGCGCTGTGGCAAGCGGTTGCCGCAGCACCCGAGCGCGACCTGCTCGCGACCGCCCCGATCGACGAAGCGGAGAAGCCGGCACTCGGCGCGCCGTCGGAGGCCGACGACATCCTCGCCGACTATCACACCACCGGCCTCACGCTGAACCGTCACCCCGTCGCGCTGCTGCGGCCCGAGCTGCGTGCGCGGCGGCTGTCGTCCGCGGCCGAATTGCACGACCGGCCCGACGGCCGGCTCGCGCGCGCGTGCGGGCTCGTGACCGCGCGGCAGATGCCGGGCACCGCGAAAGGCGTGATGTTCATGACGCTCGAGGACGAAACCGGCTGCGTGAACCTGATCGTCCGGCCCGAGCTGCTCGCGCGGCAGCGCCGCGAAACCCTCGATTCGCGGCTGCTCGCCGTGTCCGGCGTGTGGCAGGTCGCGAGCGACGTGAGGCACCTCGTCGCGCAGCATTTCGAGGATCTGACGCCGCTGCTCGGTGGCCTGCGCACGTCGAGCCGCGAGTTCCACTGATGCCAGGTGCACCGCGCGCGGCACGACCGGCGTGAAGCCGATCGATCGTCGTGATGCCGTGAGCGCGTCGCGCGTTACGGCATGACGGGCGGATGGTAGGCGAGTGTGCCCGCGAGTGCCCAGAGCATGAAGATCACGAGCGGCAGGTGAACCGCGAGTTGCGTGAACGTGAAACCGACAATGTCGCGGGCACGCAACCCGAGCACCCCGAGTAGCGGCAGCATCCAGAACGGATTGATCAGGTTCGGCAATGCCTCGGCAGCGTTGTAGACCGTCACGGCCCAGCCCAGATGAACCTGCAGCAGTTTCGCCGCCTCGATGACGTACGGCGCCTCGATGATCCACTTTCCGCCGCCGGACGGCACGAAGAACCCGAGCACGGCCGAATACACGCCCATCACTGCGGGAAACGACGCATGCGACGACATCGCAACGAAGAAATGGGCGAGGTGATCGGAGAGCGGCAGTCCGGCGGGCGCCGCCGCCTTTGTCAGGATGTAGGCGATCCCGCCGTACAGCGGAAACTGGATCAGCACACCCGCAACAGACGGCACCGAACGCGCGACGGCATTGAGGAATCGTCTCGGCCGCCAGTTCAGCAGCATGCCCAGCAGCAGGAACAGAAAGTTGTACGTGTTCAGATTCGAGATCGCGATCAGCGGATTCTTCGTCGTGAACTCGTGCCAGGCCCAGATCGCGCCGATCGCCACGATGGCAATGGTGACGAGCGGACTGTACTCAAGCCAGTCCCCCGGGCGGGTCGGACGTGCGAGCGTCGCATGGCTTTCGTCGAGATGAATGCCCAGCTCCGCCGCGGTTTTTGCCCGTGTGTCGTTGGGCGCGGACAGATACGCGATCAGCAGCGACGCGCCGGTCAACACGGCGGCCATCAGCATCGACTGCGGGAGAAAGATCGTCTCGGTGAAGGGAATGACGCCGGAGATGGCCAGCAGCGCCTTGGGCAGGCTGTCCGGATTTGCCTGCAATTGCGAGGCGGATGAACTCAAGCCCAGCGCCCACGTCGCACCCATCCCGAGATAGGCCGCCGCGCCCGCTGCCCGGTAATCCATGCGCAGATCGGTGCGGCGGGCCAGCGCACGGACCAGAAGGCCGCTGAAGATCAGGCTGATCGCCCAGTTGAATAGCGATGAGACGATACTGACGAGCGCAACGAACGTTACCGATGCGCGCCCGGACGACGGCAGGCGTGCGAGCGCATCGATCAGCCTCGACGCGGGCGGCGACACCGCGACGACATAGCCCGAGATGGCGACGATCGCCATCTGCATCGTGAACGGGATAAGACTCCAGAAGCCATCGCCGAACGCAACGCCGATCCGCGTGACCGGCGCACCGGCTGCCAGTGCGCCCACCGCCACGATCACCACGGCGAGCGCGGCGAAGATATAGGCGTCCGGGAACCACTTTTCCGACCAGCGTGCCATGCCCGCGGCCATCCGCTCCAGCATGCGTTCACGGTCGACCGCCGGCGTGTCGCAGTCCTGCACGTCCATCAGCTCTTTCATTTCGATCTCCTTGCCCGTCACGGCTTCAGTTTGTCTTTTCAACTATTTGAACCGCCGCGGCCAGATCCTCGAGTGCGGTGCCGACCGCCTTGAACACGGTGCGCTGGCTGTCGTTCGTCCGCCCCTGTGCTTCGCCCCGGCACAGCGCCGTCAGCGTCCGGTTCAGGCGGTCGGGCGCAATGACGTTGCGCGCGAGCGGACCCAGAAGGTCGCCGGATTTCTGCGGTGCCTCGTCCGTATCGACATAAATCTCCGCCTGCCGGAAGCAATCGTCGTCGGCTTCGCGCATGCGCGGCGTAAAGCTGCCGATCAGGTCCAGGTGCGACCCCGGTGCGAGCCACGCGCCGCGGACAATCGGTTCCGTCGCAAGCGTCGCGCACGTGACGACGTCCGCGCGACGGATGCTTGCCTCGAGGTTCGTGACGGGTGAGGCATCGAAACCGAGCCGGGTCAGCCCGTCGACCAGTCGTGCAACCGCGTCGCGATCCCTGTCCCAGACCTCGACGACCGAGATCGGCAACTGGCTGCGATAGGCGGGCGGAACCAGGCTGCCGACCCGGCCGGCCCCCATCAGCACGAGGCGCGACGCATCCGGGCGGGCCAGATAGGTCGCGGCCAGCGCAGACGCAGCCGCGGTGCGGCGCGACGTGATTTCGTTTCCGTCCAGCTGCGCAAGCGGCTGGCCTGTCCGCCCGTCATAGAGCACGTAGGTCGAGTGCAGTCCGGGCAGGCCGTGTCTCGCATTGCCCGGGAAGATGTTGACCGTCTTGATGCCCAGGTAGCCGTTGTCTTCCCACGCGGGCATGATGAGCACCGTGCCTTCGTCTTCGCCGTCGGCATGGAGTGTGTGCGCGTGGCGAAGCGGGACGTGGCAGCCGTCGATGAACGCGTGTCGCAGGCGTGCGACCAGCGATTCGAAATCCAGTGCGTCGCGTGTCGCGACGGCGTCGAAAAATTTCATGGTGAACCTTTCCTCGAACGGGGGTTATGCGTCGATGCTGACGTCGGTGGCCGGAATGGCCTGGCAGGCGAGGCACATGTCCGGTTCGTCCGGTCCATGCCCGCTCGAATGCGTGACTTCGCCCGATATGACCTTGACCGCGCAGCTCTCGCATTGCCCGACCCGGCAACCGCTCGGCAATGCGATGCCGAGACGTTCCGCGAACGACAGCAGGCTGCCGTCGCGAGCTGTCCAGGTGGCCGTGCGACGCGATCGCGCGAACTGCACCGCGTATTGCTTCGACGGGTCGGGCGTCGGCCTGGACGGTGACCTGAACGCCTCCTTGAAGATGTCGAACGGCGGTACGCCGCGCTCGATCAGTCCCGACGCAATCGCCTGCATCATCGGTTCGGGGCCGCACAGAAAAAAACGCGCGCGCCGCCGGATCAGGTCGTCGTCGACCACGTCGGCCGACAGGTAGCCGAGCATCTGATAGTCGTGTCCCGGCGTTTCGTCGTGCGGCTGGTTGTAGCAGTTGACGACCTCGAGCGTCGGCAGCCGCCGCTTCAATGTCTCGATGCGTTCGCGGAACGCGTGGGTCGTGCTGTTCAGGTTCGCATAGAAGAGTCTCGACTCCGGCGCGCGGTCCGCCTGATCCCGGATCGATTCCAGGTACGAGATGAAGGGCGTGATGCCGATGCCGCCGGCGAACATCACGACCGGCTGCCGCGATGCCGGCGGCACGACGAACGTCCCGCCGGGCGCACCGAGCAACACGGAGTCGCCGACCTTGAGCGTGCCGTGGATGTACGACGACATCGCGCCTTCGAACGCCGTGCCGTCGCGGGTCCGGCCTTTCTGGTGGCGTACCGAGATGGAATACGTGCGGCGATCGTCTTCGCGGGCGGCGCCCGTCAGCGAATAGGCGCGCGTCGTCCCGCCGTCGCCGAGCGACGGGACATGCAAGCTCACGTGCTGGCCGGGCAGATAGTCCGGCAGTGCGCCGCCGTCCGCGGCGCGAAACGTGACGGTTCGCACGCCGCTCGCTTCGTCGCGCATGGCGGATACGACAAAATCCCGCAGGCCTTTCCACGACCGGCGCGACGGATCGACCGACGGGTCGAGCCTGATGCGGCAACGCACGGAACGCAGCGGCGACGATCCGCTGACCGGATCGAGTTTCGTCGCCGAGACGAGGCGGTTGAAATTGCTGTTGTCGCGCCCGTCCACCGGGAGCGCATCCTGGCCGACCTCGTCGCAGGCTTGCCACCAGCCGTATTCGGCCACGATCACGTCGCGGGCGAGTTCCGGGACGACGCGTGCCTTGAAGCGCGCCGAGCCGTTCGTCGTTTCGATCAGGCACCAGTCGCCGTCGACGATGCCGTGTTCCGCCGCGCGTTCGTCATTGAGTTCCGCTACCGGGTACGGCGCGCGGCGACGCAGGCTTGGCAGGCCGCGATGCTGGCTGTGGCAGTAGTACCCGTTCTTCGTCGAGGTCAACGTACACGGGAAGCGACGGCGATTGTCCGCCCGCGCATCTTCGCCGTGCTGCGGCGGTACGTACCGTGGAACGGGCGGGTAGCCGTGACGATGCAGTTTCTCGGAGTACAGTTCGACACGCCGCGTCTCCGTGTTGAAACCGCGCACGCCGTCGGGTGTCGCCGCCGCGTACTGCCGCTCGTTTTGAGGCAACGGCCTGACGATGCCTTCCGGATGGGCGCGCAGCGACGCAACGTCCAGCCCGAGCGGTTCGAGCACGTGATTCCATCCCGCCTCGATGCTGCCGCCGAAGAATGTGTCCCGCATGCCGAGTCGCACGGCGAGGTCGAAGACGATGTCGTAGTCCGCGCGGCTCTCTCCTCTCGGCGGCACCATGCGCTGCCTGAGCTGCACGAGTTCGACCGCGCGCTCGTCGATCTCGAAGCCGAGACGCAGGCCTTCCCGTTCCCACGGTGTGTTCACGGGCAGCAGGATGTCCGCATAGCGTGACGACGGTGTTTCGAAGAGATCGCAGTGAACATGAAAGTCGAGCGCGCAGAGCGCGTCGTGCGCGACGCCGCCATCCGCCTGGGACAGCACCATGTTCGTACCGAACGCGACCAGCGCACGGACGCGGTAGGGCTCGCCGTCGAGGATGGCGCGATAGACGTCGCGCGCCGTGACCCAGCCTTGCGACGGCGGGCCGAGCGGTCGATCCGCGAGGCCGAGCGCTTTTGCGCGTTGCTGCGGGTTCAGCATCGCGTAGCTGCTGACCGGGTTGGCCGGCTGCTTCGTCCATTCCCGATTCGAGCCGCGCGTGTCGAACGCACCCGTCAACGCATACAGCGTCGCAATCGCGCGCTCGGTCTGGGTGGCGTTGGTGTGCATGCCGACGCCCGACCACGCGTGATAGGCGATTGCCTGATGCGGCCGCAGCATTCGGGCGGCTTCGACGATGTCGGCTGCGTCGACCCCGGTGATCGTCGCCGCATGTTCCGGCGTAAAGGCGTCGAGCGCCGCCGAATAGAGGTCGAAGGCCGGTGTGCATGCCACGTGCATGTTGTGCCCGGCCGAATCCCGGACCGCCACATGGCGGACGCCGGTCATCAACAGATCGGAAGGTCGGGTCGCGGTTTCCTCTCCGGCCGGTTCCAGCCGGTCGAGCGTCGCGTTCCAGAGCACGTACCGGTTGCCCGGCGCATCGCCGTCGATGTCGCGCTCGCGCAGAAACCGTCCGGTGTCGGCACGCACGAGCAACGGGCCGTTCGTCCATTCCCGGACGAACGCATCGTCGACGTTGCCGGTCGCGATCATCTGCCGTGCGATCGCCATCGCGAGCGCGCCGTCTGTCCCGGGATTCACGCGCAGCCACAGATCGGCCTCGCGTGCGAGTGCGGTCGGCCGCGGATCGACGACGATCAGCCTGGCCCCGTTGCGGCGGCCCTTCGCGATGGCGTCGGCCTGCGCCAGCCAGGTGTTGGCGGGATTGTTTCCCCACAGCACGATGAGCTCGGCATTCCGGTAATCCGCGGCTGGAATGCCGCAGCCGAACGTAAAGGCATGCGCGCTGTCCTTGTGCCAGTTGCAGATCTCGGTCGCATAGCAAATGTTCGGGCTCCCGAATGACCAGACGAATCGCTCGACCCAGTCGATGCTGTCGCTCATCGGCGTTCCGCTTGGCGTGGTGACGCCAAACGCGACCGACTCGGCCCCGTTTTCCCGTTTGAAATGAGCAAGACGTTCCGCGATCTCGGAGAGCGCTTCATCCCAGCCGATGCGTTGCCAGCCGGGATCGGCGGCATCCTTCGGGCGCGTGCGCCGCATGGGATGCAACACCCGATTCGGATGATGTACGAGTTCGGGCGCGGCCTTTCCCTTCATGCACATCGCGTGGCCGGTCGGATGCGTGTCGTCGGGGCGGACCTTGATCATCGTGTCGCCGCGCACGACGTTGATCGTGCCGCAGCGCGACCGGCACAACGTGCAATAGCCTTTCTTTTCCTGCGTCTCCATCGGTTCGCATCGTCCACGTCATGTTTGCGACTATGCTAGGAAGCGGAGGCAGCCATGACAAATTCATCCTTTCGATGGTCCGATATATATTGAATCAATACCTCGGCCGTCGATCCGACGTACCGTCAGCCCCCTCGGGGCAACGCTGATCCTGCGCTGCCCGGACTTCCCGGATCCTTTCCCGTGAACACGCACATCACCCTGCGCCAGATCGAATACTTCGTCTCCGTTGCCGATACGGGGCAAATTTCGAAGTCGGCCAATCTCTGTTCGGTGTCTCAATCGTCGATGACGATCGCATTGAGGAAACTCGAGGATTCGGTCGGCGTCACGCTGCTTCTGCGTCATGCGAAAGGCGTCCGTCTGACACCGGCCGGCGAGCGATTCCTGCGTCATGTGCAGCACGCGACGATGTCCATCGACCGCGCCGTTTCAGCCGCGCAGGAGGACCCCGAGCAGATCTCGGGGCATGTCCGTATCGGGATGACCGAAACCATCTCGGCGTATCTGATGCCGTCGCTGATGTCCGCCATTTCGCGGCGGTTCGGCAACCTGGGCGTGAGCATCGTCGAAAACGAACGCGAAGCTATCGAGGAGATGCTGGCCGACGATCGCCTCGATATTGCGCTGCTGCTGGTGTCGAACACCGCGGAAGTCGACGACCTGAAATACGAGACGATTCTTCGTTCGCCGCGCCGGTTGTGGACCCATCCGGATCATCCGCTGCAGGACGCCCGTCGCGTCACCCTCGAAGACGTCGCGCGCGAGAACTATCTGCTGCTGGACATGGACGAGCACCTGCGAACCGTCGGCAAGTACTGGGGAAGCTACGGGATCACGCCGAACGTCTGGATGCAGAGCAAATCGATCGAGGCCGTGAGAAGCCTCGTCGCGCTCGGGCACGGGGTGACCATCCTCTCGGACCTCGTGTACCGGCCCTGGTCCCTGGAAGGCAACCGGATCAGTCGCCGCAATCTCAGCGTGACCGTGCCGACGATGGACGTCGGCGCGGTGTGGCGACGGGGCGGAGCGACGTCGACGCCATGCCGTGCGCTGCTGGATCTGTTCCGCTCGTGGAAAAGGACGGCCGAGTAGGGCAGGGCCTTCGGGCATCACGGTCGTGCCGGATGCGGATCTCGAGCCGGCGGACGACCGCGCGAGAGTCGGCTGCGGTAAACGTTCGTCCCGTCCGCGATTGCAGGGTGTGTGCCCGCGGCCTTTCCCGTGCCGGCCGGTCCACGTGTCCCCGTCGTATCGGCACCCCGACGCCGATGCATACCAGTCGGCCAAACTGGTTCTATTCCGGTATCGTTTCCATCCCTCCAAACCCGGCAAATCCGGCGCTTGAACTGTCCCCTTGCATACCAATCCGGGTAAATCCCTATCCCGCATCGCATTGTAAACAAAGGATTTCTCGCTACTAAAACGCTTGCCGGGCAAGGCTTTCGGCGATTTCCGCGTCGTTAATACCAGTTCGTTGACTGGTATTATGGTGGTTATATAATGCCCTCACTTTCGACGGCCCGAGGTCGTCGTCCGACACCCGGAGGCACATGGAAACCGGCTGGTCCGAACTGGCGCCCGATCCCCTCAGCGATACGCCGCTCTATCTGCAGCTCGCCCGCAACCTGGCGAGCGCGATCCACGCCGGCGCGTGGCGGGCCGGCGAGGCGCTGCCGTCGGAGCGGCTGCTGTCGGTGTCGGTCGGCGTATCGCGGATCACGGCCCGTCGCGCACTCGCGCTGCTGGTCGAGCAGGGGCTGATCAAGCGGGCGCGCGGGGCGGGCAGCTTCATCACGCCGCGCGTCGCCGATCCGCTGTCGCGCCTCGTCGGCTTCACCGCGAAGATGAAGCAGCGCGGCTTCGTGCCCGATTCGGTGTGGCTGTCGCGCACGCTGCGCGCCGCGAGCCGCGACGAGATCACGCATCTCGGCCTCGCCCCCGGCGCGACGGTGGCGCGGCTCGAACGGCTGCGCCGCGCGGACGGCATCGTGATGGCGGTCGAGCACTCGACGCTGCCGGCCGCGGTGGTGCCCGATCCGCAGGCGCTCGGTGCGTCGCTGTACGAATACCTCGACGCGCGCGGGATGACCGTCGTGCGCGCGCTGCAGCACTTTCGCGCGGCGAACGCGACCCACGCGATCGCGAAATGGATGGCGGTGAAGC
Organism: Burkholderia sp. HAN2018; assembly: GCF_024704855.1. Taxonomy (NCBI): domain Bacteria; kingdom Pseudomonadati; phylum Pseudomonadota; class Betaproteobacteria; order Burkholderiales; family Burkholderiaceae; genus Burkholderia; species Burkholderia sp. HAN2018. Next base: position 12,375 of record NZ_QOBB01000141.1, read on the forward strand.
CGGGCTCGGCGCTGCTGGTGATCACGCGGATCGGCTACGGTGCCGACCAGCGCGCGATCGAAGTGAGCGAAACGTATTGCCGCGACGATTACTACGACTTCGTCGCCGAACTGAAACGCTGACGCGCGAGACTCGCCCGCGCGCGACAGCCGTGAAGCAACGACACGGAATTGCAAATCACGACGCGGATACCCGCGTCACCAGATCATCAAGAGAACGTCATGCTGACTGGAAACATCCTTACCCCCGACGGCTGGATTCACGGTTCGCTCGATAGCGAGAACGGCCGCATCACGACACTCGACGGCACGCCCGTCGATCCCGCGAAGAACGACGCGCCTTACATCCTGCCCGGCTTCATCGACCTGCACGTGCACGGCGGCGGCGGCGCCGACGTGATGGAAGGCGGCGACGCGATCGAGACGATCGCCCGCACGCACGCGCAATTCGGCACGACGAGCCTGCTCGCGACGACGATGACCGCGCCGCGCGACGAACTGATGAAAGTCGTCGGCAATCTCGGCAGCGTCGCGCGTACCCGCACGCCGGGCGGCGCGCGCGTGCTCGGCGTGCACCTCGAAGGCCCGTACATCAACCCCGGCAAGCTCGGCGCGCAGCCCGACGCGGCCGTCTCGGCCGTGCTCGACGAAGTGCTGAAGTACCTGTCGATCGCGCCGATCCGCGTCGTCACGCTCGCGCCGGAAATCGCCGGCCACATCGAGATCATCGGCGAGATGGCCGCGCGCGGCGTGCGCGTGCAGCTCGGCCATTCGCTCGCGACCTACGACGACGCGGTGGCCGCGCTCAAGCACGGCGCGTGCGGCTTCACGCACCTGTTCAACGCGATGTCGCCGCTGCATCACCGCAACCCCGGCCTGGTGGGCGCGGCGCTTGCTCACGCCGAATACGCGGAAATCATTCCCGATCTGCTGCACGTGCACCCGGGCGCGATTCGTGCGGCGCTGCGCGCGATCCCGCGCCTGTACGTCGTGACCGACAGCACGTCCGCGACGGGCATGCCCGACGGCGAATACCGGCTCGGCAGCCAGCACGTGACGAAGTGCCTCGGCGGCGTGCGTCTCGCCGACGGCACGCTCGCCGGCAGCACGCTGACGATGGACCAGGCGCTGCGCAACCTCGTGTCGCTCGGCCTGCCGATCGCCGATGTGTCGAACCGGATGTCGCGTTATGCGGCCGACTACCTCGGCATCGCCGATCGCGGCCGCCTCGAGCGCGGCGCATGGGCCGACCTCGCGGTGTTCGATCGCGACCTGAACCTCACCGCGACCTACGTCGAAGGAGAATCGATTGTCGAATATGCTTAAGGAAGCGCGCGAGTCCGCCCAGGTCGTCGCCGCGCAGATCGCCGACACCACGCGCGTCGAAGCGCTCGCCGGCCAATTGCTCGATCACCCGCCGGCCGTCGCGCTGACGGTCGCGCGCGGCAGCTCGGATCACGCCGCGAGCTATTTCGCGAGCCTGACGATGAGCCGCCTCGGCGTGCCGGTCGCGTCGCTGCCGATGTCGGTCGCCACGCTGCAGCAGGCGCCGCTGAAGGTGCAGGACCAGCTCGCGATCGCCTTCTCCCAGTCGGGCAAGAGCCCCGATCTCGTCAACACGATGGCCGCGCTGCGCGAAGCCGGCGCGCGCACCGTCGCGGCCGTGAACGTGCTGCCGTCGCCGCTCGCCGACGCGTGCGAGCACCAGTTGCCGCTGCTCGCCGGCCCCGAATTGTCGGTCGCCGCGACGAAGAGCTATATCGCGATGCTGTCGCTGTCCGCGCAGATCGTCGCGTACTGGCAGCGCGACGCCGCGCTGATGACCGCATTGCGCGGCCTGCCCGACGTGCTCGCGCAGGCCGGCCGGCTCGACTGGTCGCAGGCCGTCGCCGCGCTGGCGGGGGTCGAGCGGATGATCGTGATCGGCCGCGGCCTGGGCCTCGCGATCGCGCAGGAAGCCGCGCTGAAGCTGAAGGAAACCTCCGGTATCCAGGCCGAGGCGTTCTCGAGCGCCGAAGTCCGTCACGGCCCGATGGAGCTGATCGACCGCGACTATCCGCTGCTCGTGTTCGCCCCGCCGGGGCCCGAGCAAGCCGGCCTGCTGCAGCTCGCGCAAGACATGCGCGCACGCGGCGCCGCGGTGCTGCTCGCGGCGCCCGCCGGCACGCCCGGCGCGACCTTGCCGCTCGCGCAGTCCGCCCATTCGGCGCTCGACCCGATCGCCGCCATTCTTTCGTTCTACGTGATGGCGGCGGATCTCGCCGTCGCGCGCGGCCGCAACCCCGACACGCCGCGCCACCTGAACAAAGTCACCGAAACGCACTGATAGCCGAGACAGCCGATGAGACGCGCCGAGGAGTCCCAGTTGAAGAGTTCCACCCATGATCAGATCGTCCTGCTCAGTCCCTTGACCGGGCCGATCGTCGCGCTGGCCGACGTGCCCGATCCGGTGTTCTCCGGCGGGATGTTCGGCGACGGCATCGGCATCGACCCGCTCGCGGGCCAGCTCGTCGCGCCGTGCGCGGGCGTCGTGTCGCATCTCGCGCGCACCGGCCACGCGGTGACGATCACGACGCCGCAAGGCGCGGAAGTGCTGCTGCACATCGGCATCGACACCGTCGAGCTGAACGGGCAGGGCTTCACCGCGCACGTCGAGGCCGGCGAGCGTGTCGAGGCGGGCGCGCTGCTGATCGAGTTCGACCAGGACGCGGTGGCGCGCAGCGCGCATTCGCTCGTGTCGGTGATCGCGATCGCGAACTCGGATGCGTTCGAGGTCGTCGATCGTGCCAGCGGCTTCGCGACGGCCGGCAAGACGCCGCTGCTCGCGCTGCGCGGCAAGGGCGAAGCGGCTGCGCAGGCGGCACAAACCGGCGCAGCGGCGCATCACGAAGTGCGCCGTGAAATCGTGCTGGCCCAGCCGGGTGGCCTGCACGCACGGCCGGCCGCGCGTGCGCGCGAAGCCGTGCGCGGGTTCGACGCGACCGTCGACGTGCTGTTCGACGGCCGCAAGGCGTCGATCACGAGCGTCGTCGGCCTGCTCGGCCTCGGTGCGGGCGAAGGCGCGACGGTCGAACTGGTCGGCCGTGGCGCGCACGCGCAGCAGGCCGTCGATGCGGTCGAGCACGAGCTGCTACGCGAAGCACACGGCGAAGTCGAGGAAAAGCCGGCACGGCTGAGGTCGCCCGCGCCGCAGACGGTTGCGCGCAACGTCGGCGCACCAGTCGACCCGAACACGCTCGCGGGCGTGTGCGCGGCACCCGGCATCGCGGTCGGCACGCTGGTGCGCCTCGACGATGCGGAGATCGTGCCGCCCGAGCAGGCCGCCGGCACGCCCGCGTCGGAAAGCCGCCAGCTCGACCAGGCGCTGAAGGCCGTCGACGCCGAACTCGACGAAACGGTGCGCAACGCATCGGCGCGCGGCGCGGTCGGTGAAGCGGGCATCTTCGCGGTGCACCGCGTGCTGCTGGAAGACCCGACGCTGATCGACGCGGCGCGCGACCTGATCAGTCTCGGCAAGAGCGCGGGCTTCGCATGGCGCGCGACGATCCGCACGCAGATCGACACGCTGTCGAAGCTCGACGACGCGCTGCTCGCCGAGCGCGCGGCCGACCTGCGCGACATCGAGAAGCGCGTGCTGCGCGCGCTCGGTCATGCGAACGGTGCCGCGCGTGCGTTGCCCGACGAAGCGGTGCTCGCGGCCGAGGAATTCACGCCGTCCGACCTGTCGTCGCTCGATCGCCAACGCGTGACCGCGCTCGTGATGGCGCGCGGCGGCGCGACGTCGCACGCGGCGATCATCGCGCGCCAGCTCGGCATTCCGGCGCTGGTGGCGGTCGGCGATGCGCTGTACGCGATCCCGGACGGCACGCAGGTCGTCGTCGATGCGAGCGCGGGCCGGCTCGAACATGCACCGACCGCGCTCGACGTCGAGCGCGCGCGGCACGAGCGCCAGCGCCTGGACGGCGTGCGCGAGGCGAACCGGAAACTGGCGGGGGCTGCGGCCGCCACCGTCGACGGGCGCGCGATCGAGGTCGCCGCGAACATCGCGACGCTCGACGACGCGAACACCGCGGTCGACAACGGCGCCGACGCGGTCGGCCTGCTGCGTACCGAGCTGATGTTCATCCATCGCCAGGCCGCGCCGACGGTCGTCGAGCACCAGCAGAGCTACCAGTCGATCGTCGACGCGCTGCAGGGCCGCACGGCGATCATCCGCACGCTCGACGTCGGCGCCGACAAGGAAGTCGATTACCTCACGCTGCCGCCCGAACCGAACCCGGCGCTCGGCCTGCGCGGCATCCGTCTCGCGCAGGTGCGCCCCGACCTGCTCGACGATCAGTTGCAGGGCCTGCTCGCGGTGAAGCCGTTCGGCGCGGTGCGCATCCTGCTGCCGATGGTGACCGATGCGGGCGAGCTCGTGCGCCTGAAAAAGCGCATCGACGAATTCGCGCGCGCCCAGGGCCGCACCGAGCCGGTCGAGGTCGGCGTGATGATCGAGGTGCCGTCGGCCGCGCTGCTGGCCGACCAGCTCGCGCAGCACGCGGATTTCCTGTCGATCGGCACCAACGACCTGACGCAGTACACGCTCGCGATGGACCGCTGCCAGGCCGACCTGGCCGCGCAGTCCGACGGCCTGCATCCGGCCGTGCTGCGCCTGATCGACATCGCGGTGCGCGGTGCCGCGAAGCACGGCAAGTGGGTCGGCGTGTGCGGCGCGCTCGGCGGCGATCCGCTCGCGGTGCCGATCCTGGTGGGCCTCGGCGTGACCGAGCTGTCGGTCGACCCCGTATCGGTGCCGGGCATCAAGGCGCGTGTGCGCCGTCTCGATTACCAGTTGTGCCGTCAGCGCGTGCAGGATCTGCTCGCGCTCGACTCGGCACAGGCGGTAAGGGCAGCAAGTCGCGAGGTCTGGCCGCTCGACTGAGCGTCGACGGCAGGTTCGCGACCCGTATTACGACGAAGGCAATCAGCTCAACGACGCTTAACGACGAGACAAGGATTGGAGGACTGAATGAACGGGAATCCGTTTCTGAAAATACAGGGCCTGGGCCGGGCGCTGATGCTGCCGATCGCGGTATTGCCGGTCGCCGGCATCCTGCTGCGACTCGGCCAGCCGGACGTGTTCAACATCAAGATGATCGCCGACGCCGGCGGCGCGATCTTCGACAACCTGCCGCTGCTGTTCGCGATCGGCGTGGCGGTCGGTTTCGCGAAAGACAACAACGGCGTGGCGGCACTCGCGGGCGCGATCGGCTACCTGATCGAAACCGCGATCATGAAGGACATCGATCCCAAGCTGAACATGGGCGTGCTGTCCGGGATCATCGCGGGTGTCGTCGCGGGCCTGCTGTACAACCGCTACAAGGACATCAAGCTGCCGGACTACCTCGCGTTCTTCGGCGGCAAGCGGTTCGTGCCGATCATCACGGGGCTGGTGTGCGTGGTACTCGGCATCGCGTTCGGGTACGTGTGGCAGCCGGTCCAGCATGCGATCGACGCGGCCGGCCAGTGGCTGACGACGGCGGGCGCGATCGGTGCGTTCGTGTTCGGCTTCCTGAACCGCCTGCTGCTCGTCACGGGCCTGCACCACATCATCAACTCGCTCGCGTGGTTCGTGTTCGGCAACTTCACGCCGCCCGCCGGCGGCGAGATCGTGCACGGCGACCTGCACCGCTTCTTCGCGGGCGACCCGACCGCGGGCACCTTCATGGCCGGCTTCTTCCCGATCATGATGTTCGGCCTGCCGGCCGCGTGTCTCGCGATGCTGCACGAGGCACCGAAGGAGCGCCGCGCGATGGTCGGCGGCCTGCTGTTCTCGATGGCGCTCACGTCGTTCCTGACCGGCGTGACCGAGCCGATCGAATTCAGCTTCATGTTCCTCGCACCGGTGCTGTACGTGATCCACGCGGTGCTGACGGGGCTGTCGCTCGCGATCTGCCAGATCCTCGGCGTGAAGCTCGGCTTCACGTTCTCGGCCGGCGCGATCGACTACGTGCTGAACTACGGGCTGTCGACGAAGGGCTGGATCGCGATCCCGCTCGGCATCGCGTACGGCGCCGCGTATTACGGGCTGTTCCGCTTCTTCATCCGCAAGTTCAACATGGCCACGCCGGGCCGTGAGCCGGCATCGGCCGACGCGGCCGCGGAATCGTACGCATCGGGCGGCTTCGTCGCGCCGGCGGCGGGCGCCGCTGCGGCTGCGCCGCGTGCGCAGCGCTACATCGCCGCGCTGGGCGGAGCCGGCAACCTGTCGGTCGTCGACGCATGCACGACGCGCCTGCGCCTGACCGTCGTCGATCCGGAGAAGGTCTCGGAGCCGGAACTGAAGTCGATCGGCGCGCGCGGCGTGCTCAAGCGCGGCGGCAACAGCGTGCAGGTGATCATCGGGCCCGAGGCGGACATCATTGCCGACGAGATGCGTGCCGCGATCGGCAGCGGCGCGACCGGTGCCGCGTCGACGGCGACGGCCGCCGCGGCGCAGCCCGTCACGGGGGCGGCC
>NZ_QOBB01000142.1:0-18840 GCF_024704855.1 Burkholderia sp. HAN2018
CCGCGGCGAAGCCGGCTGCGCCGAAGCCCGCACCCGCGGCCGTCGCGAATGCCGACGCCGCGAGCCCGGACAGCGGCGACGCGTCGTCGCCGTCGTCGCCGGCCGGTGCGCGCTTCGCGGTGCAGCTCGGGTCGTTCAAGGATGACGCGACGGCCCGTTCGTGGGCCACCAAGTTGAAATCGGCGGGCGTGCCCGCATATGTCGAGCATCGCAAGCAGTCGGATGGCAGCACGGCTACACTGTTGCGTGCAGGCCCGTTCGCGGATCGCGCGGCGGCTTCCGCCGCGATCGCGAAGGTGCGCGAAGCCGGTCTGACGCAGTAACGCACGATGCTGACGGCTTTCGACTACGCTGTATTGGCGGTGATCGTGTTGTCGGCGCTACGCGGTGCGTGGCGCGGCTTCGTGTCCGAGATTTTCGGGCTGATCGGCTGGATCGCGGCGATCGTGATCGCGGGCCGCTACGTCGGATTGGTCGTACCGTATATTCCGGCGAACTGGCCGGGCGGTGCGCTGACGCAGTGGGTGATCGCCTTCGCGTTGGTCGTGATCGGCGTGGTGCTGGTCGCCGGCGTCGCGAACGCGCTGCTGTCGCGGATCGCGCAGGCCAGTGGCCTGGGCGGCGTCGACCGCTCGCTGGGCATGATGTTCGGGCTCGTCCGCGGCTGCGTGCTGGTGGTGCTGCTGGTCGCGGCGGCCGGGCTGACCGAACTGCCCAAACAGGATTTCTGGCGCAATGCGCTATTGCGTCCTTTCGCCGAACAGGGCGTGCACGAGCTGAAGCAGCTCCTGCCCGACGGCATGGCCCAGTACGTACGCGTGTGACGACGCGGCTGGGCAGGACGGAACCGATTTTGTCATTCTGAAGGACATGCCATGTGCGGCATCGTAGGCGTTATCTCCCAATCCCCTGTCAACCAGCTGATCTATGACAGCCTGCTGCTGCTGCAGCATCGCGGTCAGGACGCGGCGGGCATCGCGACGGCGGACGGCAGCAATTTCCACATGTACAAGGCGAACGGCATGGTGCGCGACGTGTTCCGCACGCGCAACATGCGCAGCCTGCCCGGCACCTACGGCATCGGCCAGGTGCGCTACCCGACCGCCGGCTCGGCGTCGAGCGAAGCCGAGGCGCAGCCGTTCTACGTGAACGCGCCGTTCGGGATCATCCTCGCGCACAACGGCAACCTGACGAACTGGCAGCAACTGAAGGACGAGATGTTCCGGATCGACCGCCGGCACATCAACACCAATTCCGACAGCGAAGTGCTGCTCAACGTGTTCGCGCACGAGCTGCAACTGTCGACCACGGGCCTCGAGCTCGATCCGGCTTCGGTGTTCAAGGCCGTCTCGGGCGTGCATCGCCGCCTGCAGGGTTCGTATGCGATCGTGTCGCTGATCGCCGGCTACGGCCTGCTCGCGTTCCGCGACCCGTTCGGCATCCGCCCGCTCTGCATCGGCAAGCTCGAGACCGAGCACGGCACCGAATGGATGGTCGCGTCGGAGTCGGTCGCGGTCGAAGGCATCGGTTTCGAATTCGTGCGCGACCTGGAGCCGGGCGAAGCGGTCTTCATCGACAAGGCCGGCAACTTCCACAGCCAGCAGTGCGCGGAGAACCCGACGCTGAACCCGTGCATGTTCGAATACGTGTACCTCGCGCGTCCGGATTCGTGCCTCGACGGCGTGCCGGTCTACAACGTGCGCCTGCGCATGGGCGACTATCTCGCCGAGAAGATCAAGCGCGAACTGCCGAACGTGCCGATCGACGTCGTGATGCCGATTCCCGATTCGTCGCGCCCGGCCGCGATGCAGGTCGCCGCGAAGCTCGGCGTCGAGTACCGCGAAGGCTTCTTCAAGAACCGCTACGTCGGCCGCACCTTCATCATGCCGGGGCAGGCCGTGCGCAAGAAGTCGGTGCGCCAGAAGCTCAATGCGATGAGCATCGAGTTCAAGGACAAGAACGTGCTGATCGTCGACGATTCGATCGTGCGCGGCACGACCTCGCATGAAATCGTGCAGATGGCGCGCGATGCGGGCGCGAAGTCGGTGATCTTCGCGTCGGCCGCGCCGCCCGTGAAGTTCCCGAACGTGTACGGCATCGACATGCCGACGCGCGGCGAGCTCGTCGCACACGGCCGCACCGACGAAGACGTCGCGAAGATCATCGGCGCCGACCACCTGATCTACCAGGACGTCGACGACCTGCGTCGCGCGGTGCGCGACATCAACCCGAAGCTCGAACGCTTCGAGGCGTCGTGCTTCGACGGCAACTACATCACCGGCGACGTGACGCCCGAGTATCTCGATGCGATCGAGCGCGCGCGCCTCACGCCGGCGTCGCAGGCCGATCGCGATACGGCCGGCGACACCGAACGTTCGCAGATGAACCTGCAACTGTCGGTCGAGTGACACCGGCGCACGCTTTTATCGAGGCGTGATAGGATGTGGCCTTGCGTCGATTTGATATCAGCTTGCGGACGCGGGGCGACTTCCCAAAACAGCTAAAGCGAAGGCCGGTGGCAACCGGCCCGAGTCGATCGCTGTCGTACCGCACCGAAGCCCGCTGATGCCGACGCATAGCGGGCTTTTTGTTTTTTGGCCTGGTTTTGATCTGGCCTGCGCGATGCGCGTGGCCATCGGATACGGAAAACGGAACATGGACGACTCCCTCAACTTCGACACGCTTGCCGTGCGCGCGGGCACGCTGCGCAGCGACTTCAACGAGCACTCGGAAGCGCTGTTCCTCACGTCGAGCTTCTGCTTCCAGAGCGCGGCCGACGCGGCCGAGCGCTTCGCGAATTCGGAAGACTACTTCACCTATTCGCGCTTCACGAACCCGACCGTCACCATGTTCCAGGAGCGCCTCGCGGCGCTCGAAGGCGGCGAGGCGTGCATCGCGACCGCCTCCGGGATGGCCGCGATCATGTCGGTCGTGATGTCCGCGCTGCAGGCGGGCGACCACCTGGTCAGCTCGCGCAGCCTGTTCGGCTCGACGCTCGGGATGTTCTCGCAGATCTTCAGCAAGTTCGGAATTACGACGACCTTCGTCGACCCGACCGACCTGAACGCGTGGAAGGAAGCCGTGCGTCCGGAAACGAAGATGTTCTTCCTCGAGACGCCGTCGAACCCGCTGACCGAACTCGCCGACATCGAGGCGATCGGCAAGATCGCGAAGGCATCGAACGCGCTGTTCGTCGTCGACAACTGTTTCTGCAGCCCGGTGCTGCAGCAGCCGCTGAAGCTCGGCGCGGATGTCGTGATGCACTCGGCGACGAAATTCCTCGACGGCCAGGGCCGCGTACTTGGCGGCGCGCTGGTCGGCTCGAAGGAATTCATCATGGGCAAGGTGTTCCCGTTCGTGCGCAGCGCGGGCCCGACGCTGTCGGCGTTCAACGCGTGGGTGCTGCTGAAGGGGATGGAGACGCTGTCGCTGCGCGTCGAGAAGCAATCGGCGAACGCGCTGGAGATCGCGCGCTGGCTCGATTCGCATCCGGCCGTCGCGCGCGTGTTTCATCCGGGTCTCGAATCGCACCCGCAGCACGAACTCGCGAAGCGTCAGCAGAAGGCGGGCGGGGCGATCCTGTCGTTCGAGCTGAAGGGCGACACGCCCGAACAGCAGCGCGCGAATGCATGGCGCGTGATCGACAACACGAAGCTGATCTCGATCACCGGCAACCTCGGCGACACGCGTACGACCATTACGCATCCGGCGACCACCACGCATGGCCGCATCACGCCGGAGGCGCGCGCGGCAGCGGGGATCAGCGAAGGGCTGATCCGCCTGTCGGTGGGCCTCGAGGATGCGGGCGACCTGCGCAAGGATCTCGCGCGCGGGCTGGAAGGCTGAGCGCGGCACGTCACGCATGTCGTGACGTGATCCGACGTGACGATGGACGAAGGGCCGTTCGCGCAAGCGAGCGGCCCTTCGTTTTTGTGCCGATGAAATCGCGCGGCTTACCCGGTGCGATCTGCGTTGGCGTGCGTGTCGTTGCGCATCGCCTCCACCATCCACCGCAGCGTGTCGTCGAGCGGCGTGACGGGCAGCTCGCCCACCGCGCGCCGCAGCTTGTCGCGCGACCCGGACAGGCTCTTCACCTCGTTGTGCCGCACGAAACGCGGATCGATCGTCACGTCGATCACGTATCCGGCGATACGCGACAGCATCGCCAGCACTTCCTTCAGCGAATACGCGCGCTCCGAGCACACGTTGAACGTCTCGCCGGCCGGCGCGGCTTCGACCAGCTTCAGGTACGCGGCCGTCACGTCGCGCACGTCGGAGAAATCGCGGCTCACGTCGAGGTTGCCGAGCGAGATCCGCGGAGCATTGCGCGCGTAGTGCGCGACGAGCTTCGGCAGCAGGTACGCATCGCTCTGGCCGACACCCGTGTAGTTGAACGGCCGCGCGATCACGATCGGCAGACGGTCGGCCCACAGTTTCGCCGCGTATTCCATCGCGAGCTTGCTGACCGCATAGTCGTTCGCCGGGGCGGGGGCGACGGTTTCGTCGAGCACGCCGGCGGTCGAATTGCCGTAGATGTTCGCACTGCTGGCGAGCAGCACGGCCGACGGGCGGCGGTCGAGGCCCGCAAGCGCGGCCAGCAGGTTGCGGGTGCCGACGATGTTGACCGCGTAGGTTTCCGACGGCTCGTCCTGCGCGACATGCGCGCGCGCGGCGAGATGCACGACCGCATCGGGCCGGGCGTCGGCGGCCGCCGCGCGCAGCGCCTGTGCGTCGAGCAGGTCGACGGGCAGCAGCGTGCAGTGCGCGAAGGCCGGATCGTCGGGGCGTGCCGCGCCGGGCGCGACCGTGCCCCAGACCTCATAGCCGGCCGCCTGCAGGCGCTCGGCCATGTAGCGGCCCGTGAAGCCCGTCAGGCCGGTGACAAACGCACGGCGCGACGGGCGTCCGGCTTCAGAACGTGTCATGGTGTTGATTCCGCGTCAAATCGGCTTCGACCATCATCTGGCAAAGTTGTTCGAGCGTCGTCTTCGGTTCCCAGCCGAGCTTGGACCGGGCCTTGTCGGCGCAGCCGATCAGCAGGTCGACCTCGGCAGGGCGATAGAACTTCGGGTTCACTTCCACGAGCACGTTGCCGTTCGACGCGTCGAGGCCGCGTTCCTGTTCGCCTTTGCCGGTCCATTCGATCTGGTAGCCGGCCGCCGCGAACGCCATCCGCACGAAATCACGCACGGTCTCGGTGCGGTTGGTCGCGAGCACGTAGGTGTCGGGTTCGTCGGCCTGCAGCATGCGCCACATGCCTTCGACATATTCAAGTGCAAAACCCCAGTCGCGTTTCGCGTCGAGGTTGCCGAGCTCGAGGCGGGTCGCCTTGCCGAGCTTGATCTTCGCGATGGTGTCGGTGATCTTGCGCGTGACGAACTCGCGGCCGCGCAGCGGCGATTCGTGGTTGAACAGGATGCCGCTGCTGCCGAACAGGCCGTACGACTCGCGGTAGTTCACCGTCATCCAGTGCGCGTACAGCTTCGCGACGCCGTACGGGCTGCGCGGATAGAACGAAGTCGCTTCCGTTTGCGGGATCGACTGCACCTTGCCGAACATCTCCGACGTCGACGCCTGGTAGAAGCGTGTCTTCGGGCTCACGACGCGAATCGCCTCGAGCAGGTTCAACGGACCCAGGCCGGTCACTTCGGCGGTCGTCGCCGGCTGGTCGAACGACACGCCGACGAAGCTCTGCGCGGCGAGGTTGTACAGCTCGTCGGGCTGCGTGCGTTCGAGCAGGCGCAGGCTCGAGCCGGCGTCGGTCAGGTCGTGTTCGACGAGCGTGAGGTTCGGGTGCGTGTCGACGCCGAGCTCGGCGATGCGCCAGAAATTCACCGAGCTGGTGCGGCGGTAGGTGCCCGTGACCTCGTAGCCCTTGTCGAGCAGCAGCTTGGTCAGGTAGGCGCCGTCTTGCCCCGAGATCCCGGTGATGATGGCCTTCTTGCGAGTTTGGCTCATGACGTTGTCCTGGTAGAAACGATGGAGGGTGAAAGTCAGGCGGTCGTGCCGGCGGCGGCCGGCAGCGCGCCGCGTGCGGGGCCGCGCGTCAGGCGCCGTTCGAAGCCGTACCAGCTCAGGGTCGCGTACGCGAGCGTGATCGCGAGCGCCAGCGCGGCCGTGACGAAGCGGTTCAGGTGCAGCGGCCACAGCGCGTACAGCACGCTGAGGTGGATCAGGTACACGGTGTAGCTGACGGTGCCCACGTAGACGAGCATCGGGTTCGTCAGCACGCGCTGCACGAGGCCGCGGCCGCGCAGCGCGATCACGACGATCGACGTGCACAGCAGCAGCGAGATGCTGTAGAGCGCGGCGTTCGACAGCGGCGTGTTCGCGGCGCGGAAACGCGGGAACGACAGGTGCAGCCAGCCGAGGATCGCGAGCGACACGAGCGCGCCGACGATCGCGAGCGGATAGAACGGTTCCAGCGCGCGCCGGTCGCGGCGCAGCACGATCGCGAGCAGCGCGCCGGCGGCGAGCAGGTCCATCCGGAACGGCGTCAGGTAGTAGATCGGCCAGAACGAGTCGAACCACGGCGTCGCGATCGCGCGCAGCACGGGGGCCGCGACGATCAGCGCGGCGGCGACCCACAGCAGCGCGCGCTCCGAGCACCACAGCACGACGAACGGCCAGAAGATGTAGAACTGCTCCTCGACCGCGAGCGACCACAGCACGTTCAGGCTGTCGTGGCCGATGCTGCCGAGCGACAGCCCGATGTTGGTCGAGAAGAACGCGAACCACGGCCAGTGCGGCAGCCAGCCCGCACCGAACAGGATCGTCGACACCACCAGCAGCAACACGTACGGCGGCAGGATGCGACGCACGCGGCGTGCGTAGAAGTGGCTGAAGTACGACTGCCCGCGCGCCTTGCGATCGAGCAGGATGCCGGTGATCAGCAGGCCGCTCAGCACGAAGAACAGGTCGACGCCCATCCACAGCGGCGCCTTCAGCGCGTGCTGCAGGAACACGGCGCCCACCGCGATCGCGCGCAGCCCGTCGAGCTGCACGATGCGGCCGTGTTGCGGCGGGGTGGGGGCCGCGGGTCGCGAGAGGCCCGTCATCGCGCCGCTCCTTCGCGACGCGCGGCCTGAGCCAGGGCGAGTCGCACATCCGATGCGTAAACGTGAACGTAATGCATGCCATTAAATGAAATATCGAATCGAAATCGATTCTAGGGAAAAGAAATCGGCAAAAAAACGCGCGTCATTTATCCGACGACAAACATTCAAATGCCGGTTATTTCGGTCGCGCGATGAACGGTCGCCGCCCGGGAGGCCCCGCCAGGCGGTGAAAAGCGGCATTTTCTACAGACTGGAAAGCGAAAGACGGTCGTAATTGCCGTTTTCGGGTGTCTTTGCGCGTCTGTTCCAGTTCGATATTTCAGGCGGAAACATCCCCAAATATTTCCAAATTTCTTGTGATTATTTTTGCTTGTAACCTGCATCGCGACGTTTGAAACCCATTTAGCGACAGGGTGCGCCGGCAGCGGTGCCGGTCGCTCTTGCATCAAGTCTGGAGAAGCGCATTGCGACGTCTGATTCTGGTAGGCATGACGGTATGCGCGACGCTGCTGACGAGCGCCGTACCGGCCGAAACGGTGTTGCCCGCGACGACGTCGTGGATCGGCAATACGTTCGGCTATGGCGACGGCAGCTGGACGCAGATCGACATCCGCGCGATCGCGGTGACGCCTGAAGGCAAGGTGTATACGAATGCGCCATGGGACGAGAGCGGCGCCGAAGCGAGCGTTTACCAGGACGGAAAGATGCTCGGTTTCGCCGGCGGAACGCACGGCTGGGGCAACCTCGGCGGCAGCGCGATCGCCGTGAACAGCAAATATGCGTACGTCGCGATCGGTGTCGGCAACGAGCGCGGCCACCTGCAGTCGCCCGGCATCTGGCCGGACAAGGGCAAGCAGTGGTTCGGGATCTCGCGCCGCACGATCGGCGACATGAAGCAGCCGGCGCCGTTCCGCGCGGCGCCGCAGGTGGCTCCTGGCGGGCGTGCCGATGCCGGCCGCGCGCGGATGGCCGCGAGCTTCATGATGATGAACGAGGTGGCGGCGCCCGCGCGCTCGGAAACGGGCGAGCAGAAGGCGGAAGTCGGCGGCCTCGCGGCCGACGACAAGACGCTGTTCGCCACGAATCCGACGCGCGACGCGGTGGACGTGTACGACGCGGAGACGATGCAGCAGAAGGGCACGTGGAGCGCGCACGAGCCGGGCCGCATCGCGCTCGCGGGCGACGGCACGTTGTGGCTGCTCACGGACACGATCAAGGGGCCCGCGCACCTCGCGCACGTGCGCGCCGACGGCCGCAAGCTCGACGACGCCCCCGCGCTGCCGGAAGGCACCGACGTGGTGGACGTGGCAGTCGACGCGAAAGGGCGCGTGCTCGTCGCGGACAACGGGCCGCGCCAGCAGATCCTGATCTTCTCGAAAGGCGGCAAGGGTTATGCGCAGTCGGGCACGCTCGGCGAGCGCGGCGGCATCTTCGCGGGCCCGGTGCCGGGCCGGCCCGGGCCGCAGCGTTTCAACGGGCTGACGGGGGTCGGTGTCGACCGGGCGGGCAACATTTACGTGTCGATGAACGGCATCGGGCCGCGTCACGACACGATCGGCGCGGGGCTCGGCGCCGTGCTCGAAAGCTACACGCCGGACGGCAAGCTGCGCTGGCAGGTGCAGGGGCTGCTGTTCGTCGACGGCGCATGGCTCGACCCGGCGCGGCCGAACAGCGTGTACACGGGCAACAAGCGCTTCGAGCTCGACCTGTCGAAGCCGCCGGGCCGGGACTGGAAATACGTCGGCTTCCTGTCGAACCGCTTCAAGTATCCGGACGACCCCGTGTTCCATACGGACCAGTGGCCCGGCATGCCGATCGCGCGGCGCCTCGACGGCCGCACGTTCCTGTACCTGACGGACATGTACGCCGATCACCTGAAGATCTACCGCTTCGACGCGAAGCGCGACGGCGAAGTCGCGATTCCTTCCGGTCTGATCGCGGGCCGCGCGCGGCCGGTCGACAACGTGCCGAACAAGCCGCCGGGCGGCGACTGGCTGTGGCGCGACGCGAACGGCAACGGCCGGCTGGATGCCGACGAGTTCGAGATCAATACCACCGGCAAGGCGAAGGCGGGCGGCTGGGGCTGGTGGGTCGACACGAAGGGCGACATCTGGCGCACGAGCGACGTGCGCGGCATCCACCGCTTCCAGTACGGCGGCGTCGACAAGGCCGGCAACCCGATCTACTCGTACGACAAGGTCACGACCTATCCGATGCCGCAGCCGTTCACGCAGCTGCGCCGCTCGATCTACGACGCGCAGACGGACACGCTGTACGTGACCGGTTACACGGCCGATGCCCCGCCGCAGCCGGGCATCAACAAGGAAGTGGGTCGTGTGCTGGTCCGCTTCGACAAGTGGTCGACGGGTTCGCCGGTCGTGCGCTACCAGGTCGCGCTGCCGTGGCAGCTCGACGCGAAGCCGATCTTCGACCTGATCGGGATCACGGCCGAGGGCCGCTACCTCTTCGGGGTGGAGCCGGTCGGCAAGATCCACGTGTACGACAAGGAAACCGGCAAGGAAGTGGGCGTGATGAGCCCGGGCGCCGAGGTCGGCAAGGCATCCGGCTGGGTCGACGTGCCGTTCGGCATCAGCGCGTTCCGGCGCGAGAACGGCGAGTACCTCGTGTTCGTCGAGGAAGACGCGCGCGGCAAGGTGTTGATGTATCGCTGGAAACCGTGACGGACGACGTCACACAAGGCAGAAGCATGGACAAAGGCATACTCAAGAACGTTTCGATCAACTTCATCGGGCTGATCCTGCCGACCTTCGTGTCGCTGGTGACGGTGCCCGCGTATATCCACGCGCTCGGCGTCGAACGTTACGGCGTCGTCAGCCTCGTGTGGACGCTGATCGGCTATTTCGGGATCCTCGATCTCGGGATGAGCATGGCCGCGCAGAACCACATCTCGAAGGCGCTCGCGAGCGGCAACGACGACGAAAGCGCGCGCGTGT
Source organism: Burkholderia sp. HAN2018 (assembly GCF_024704855.1). Taxonomy (NCBI): domain Bacteria; kingdom Pseudomonadati; phylum Pseudomonadota; class Betaproteobacteria; order Burkholderiales; family Burkholderiaceae; genus Burkholderia; species Burkholderia sp. HAN2018. The sequence goes on from NZ_QOBB01000142.1 coordinate 10,013, forward strand.
TCTGGAGCGCGTTCTGGCTGAACCTCGGCACCGGCATCGTGGGCGGGTTGCTGATCTATTTCGGCGCGTTCATCTACACCGCCTACTTCACGAAGGTGTCGGCGGCGATGCAGCACGAGGTGTATCTCGCGCTGCCGTGGCTCGCGCTCGCGATTCCGCTGGCGAACGTGTCGTGGGTGTTCGCCGGTGCGATCAACGGCGCCGAACGTTTCGGCGTGTTCAACACGAACCAGACGATCGGCACGTTCCTGTTCCAGCTGCTGCCGCTCGGCGCCGCGTGGTGGATCGCGCCGAACCTGCAGACGGTGCTCGCCGCGGCGGTCGTCGCGCGCCTGATCGCGGCGGTGATGCTCGGCCACGCCAGCATCAAGGTGCTCGGGATCCGGCGCATCGATCCGCCGCAATGGGGCACCGCGAAAGGGCTGTTCAATTTCGGCGGCTGGATGCTGATCGCGAGCACGACGAGCATGATCGCCGACACGCTCGACCGCGTGATGCTCGGCGCCGGCATGGGCGCGAAGTTCGTCACTTACTACACGGTGCCGCAGAACCTCGTCACGCGCCTGAACATGCTGCCGAACGCGCTCGTGCGCACGCTGTTCCCGCGCCTGTCGGCGGTCGGCCGCGACCATGCGGACACGCTCGCGCGCCAGTCGCTCGAATTCCTGAACGGGGTGTTCACGCCGGTCGGCATCGTCGCGATCTTCGCGCTCGCGCCGTTCCTCACGCTGTGGGTCGGCGCGGATCTCGCCGCGCATTCGGCGCCGGTCGGCCGCGTGCTGGTGATCAGCGTGTGGCTCGTCGGCCAGGCGAGCGTCACGCGCATCCTGATCCAGTCGCAGGTCAATCCGTCCCGCGCGGCCTTTGCCGGGCTCGTCCAGATGCCGTTCTTCGTCGGCGGCCTGTGGTTCGGTATCCATCACTTCGGGCTGATCGGCGCGGCGGTGGTCGTCGCGGCGCGCGCGTTCGTCGACTACGGCGTGCTGCTGTACCTGTCGGCGATCCGGATGCGCGCGATCGTGCTCGACATGCTCGCGCACCTCGCGTTCCTGCTGGCGAGCCTGTTTCTGGCGCAGGCATGGCCGGGGCTCGTCGAGTCGATCGGCATGTGCGCGGTCGTGCTGCTGCTGAACGTCGCGTGGTCGCTCACGATGACGCCGGGGCTGCGCGCGCTCGTGCGCGACCTGTTTGTCCGTCTCAATGCGAGGAGAACCGCTTGACGTCTTCCGTTGCTTGAAAGCAGCGGATTCCCACAACTGGCGATGCACGTCCGCATCGGAGAATGTTCAGAGCAGCGTTGGTATCCCGATCATGCACGACACCGCAACCACTGCAGGCCCACTCTCTTATTCGCAGTCCCGCGATACCTTTCGGCCGCGTCGTGCTGTCTTTCGATCCGCACGACGAACAGGACTGGGTAGAACCGCTTTCGTCGACTTCCTCGAACGTGACCCCGTGCGCCATCGCCTTGTAACGGAGCTTGTTGCGGAAGGACGACCAGGATGCGTCGTAGACGCTCTTTGCCATTCTGGTCCTGGCGAGTTTGGCGGCGGACACGTTGCCGACCGCGATGTAGTCGAAGCGCCGCACCAGATCGAGCGCGAGCTTGTACTGGAAATCGGCGCGGGCATTTGCCACCTTGCCGTGCAGCTTCGCGATATGGCGCTTGTGCTTGCGTGCTCGTTGCGCTTTCGCCAGCTTTTCCGCCGCGCGTCGACCGAACCGGTCGTTGGGAAGCTTCTCACCGGTCGAAAGTGTGGCGAATTCTTTCAGACCGAGATCGATGCCGACACCGGAACGGATCGGGCGCGCGGGAACTTCGGGTACTTCGATCGCGACGTTCAGGAACCAGTTGCCGCGCGCATCCTGCGCGAAATTGGTTCCATCCTTGATCTTGCCTTCGGGAAGCGGGCGGCTGTTGAACACACGGAACGTGTTGCCGGCGAAGCGAAATGCATCTCCTTCGCGCTTCAGGTCACGCCCCTTCAGCGGCACCCAGCCGAGCGATTTCCTGCCGCGATAGCGCAGGTACGGGCGTCGGTGGTGGTCGCGCGACTTCGCGTATTGCTCACACGTTGCGTTGACCGTGCCGGAGTGAATGCCGAGCTCCTTGCTGCTGCCGGTTGTCAGTACGTTCAGGTCGAAGCCGGTCGGCCACCTCTTGCTCCACTTGAGCGCGTGCTTCTGCGTGTCGTTGCAGAAGTTCCAGACGTAGTTCACCGCTCGGCTCTGCTTGTTAAGCAGACCGCTGAGCGATTTCACCCGGTAGCGATAGACAAGAATCATGCCGGTCACTCTAACCTAGGAATGCCGTTTGTCGACGGCGCTCCTTTCTTCCCCGCCAACAATGGCAGGGCTTCTTGGAGCGACTGATGAATCGCGATCTGGCGGAACACGCCTTGTTGAATCTCGCCACGGCCGATGCCGCCGCGGCCGAAGCCGGCGATGTCGCCGCACTGCGCCGGCCCGTGCCGGCCGAGCGCGCCAGCGCGCGGCAACCGTCGCGCGCGCTGCGCGTGGCGATCGTCCACGACTGGCTCGTGACCTACGCGGGCGCCGAGCGCGTGCTCGAACAGATCGTCGCGTGTTTTCCCGACGCCGACCTGTTCAGCCTCGTCGACTTCCTCGACGACCGCGCGTTCGTGCGCGGCAAGCCGGTGACGACGTCGTTCATCCAGAAGCTGCCGTTCGCGCGCACCAAGTACCGCAGCTACCTGCCGCTGATGCCGCTCGCGATCGAGCAGCTCGACGTGTCGGAGTACGACCTGGTGATATCGAGCAGCCACGCGGTCGCGAAGGGCGTGCTGACGGGGCCGGACCAGATGCACATCAGCTACGTGCATTCGCCGATCCGCTATGCGTGGGACCTGCAGCACCAGTACCTGGAACAGTCGAACCTCACGCGCGGGCCGAAATCGCTGCTCGCGCGGATGATCCTGCACTACATCCGCAACTGGGATACGCGCACCGCGAACGCGGTGGACGGTTTCGTCGCGAACTCCGCGTTCATCGCGCGGCGCATCAGGAAGGTCTACCACCGCGACGCGGCGGTGATCTTCCCGCCGGTCGACGTCGACGCGTTTTCGCTGAACGCGGAGAAGGACGGTTTCTACCTGACCGCGTCGCGGATGGTGCCTTACAAGAAGATCGACCTGATCGTCGAGGCGTTCTCGAAGACGCCCGAGCGCAAGCTCGTCGTGATCGGCGACGGCCCCGAGATGCAGAAGATCCGCGCGAAAGCCGGCCCGAACGTCGAGATCATGGGCTACCAGCCGTTCGCGGTGCTGCACGACCGGATGCGGCGCGCGAAGGCGTTCGTGTTCGCGGCCGAGGAGGATTTCGGGATCTCGGTCGTCGAGGCGCAGGCGTGCGGTACGCCCGTGATCGCGTACGGCAAGGGCGGCGCGCTCGAAACCGTGCTCGACCCGCAGTCGAACCGGAATCCGACCGGGCTCTTCTTCGACGAACAGACGCCGCACGCGATCGTCGCGGCCGTCGACGATTTCGAGCGCGCACCGCAGCGCTTCACGCCGGACGCATGCCGTGCGAACGCGGAGCGGTTTTCCGCCGATACGTTCCGGCGGCGCTTTCTCGACTACGTGGAAACCGCGCTGCCCGGCTCGACCGCGCAGCGCGGTACGGCCGTCGCGCCGCTGCCGGCCGCGCGCGGCCCGGCGACGCTCGTGCTCGACCAGAGCGGCGTGCTTGGCGGCGCCGAGCTGTCGCTGCTCGAGATCATGAAGCACATGCGCGCGAACGCCGACGTGCTGCTGTTCGACGACGGCCCGTTCCGTGCGGCGCTCGACGAGATCGGCGCGCGTGTCGACGTGGTCGACCAGGGCGCGCTCGCGGGCGTGCGCAAGCAGGGCGGCGTGTCGGTCGGCGCGGTGAAGCAGCTCGTGCGGCTCGTGCGCGATGTGGCGCGGCGCGCGCGCCGCGCCGAGGTGATCTACGCGAACACGCAGCGCGCGATGGTGGTCGCCGCGCTGGCCGGGCGGCTCGCGCGCAAGCCGGTGGTGTGGCACCTGCGCGACATCGTCAGCACCGACCATTTCGGCAGCAAGCAGTTGCTGGCGATCAAGTACTGCGCGCGGCTCGGCGTCACGCGCGTGATCGCGAACTCCGACGCGTCCGCGCAGGCGTTCCGCGCGCTGACGGGCTTCACGCCGCAGCACGTCGACGTCGTGTTCAACGGCATTTCGGCCGAGCCGTTCGATGCGCTGGAAGGCGTCAGCCAGGCCGCGCTGCGCGCGCGGCTGGGGTTGCCCGAGCACGCATGGCTGGTCGGCTCGTTCAGCCGCCTCGCGCACTGGAAGGGGCAGCACGTGCTGCTGGAGGCCGCCGCGCGGCATCCCGACATGCACGTGGTGCTGGTCGGCGCGCCGCTGTTCGGCGAGGACGATTACGCGGCGCAGCTGCACGAATTCGTCGCCCGGCACGGGATGGACGAGCGCGTGCATTTCCTCGGGTTCCAGCGCGACGTGGCCGCGTGCATGACGGCGGTCGACGTCGTCGCGCATACGTCGATCACGCCCGAGCCGTTCGGGCGCGTGATCGTCGAGGGGATGCTCGCGCGCCGGCCGGTCGTCGCGGCCCGCGCGGGCGGCGTCGTCGAGATCATCGAGGACGGCGACAACGGGCTGCTCTGCGCGCCGGGCGATGCGGCCGCGCTGGCCGAGGCGCTGGATACGCTGAAGCGCGACGGTGCGCTGCGCGAGCGGCTCGTCGCGAGCGGGCGTGCGACGGCGGTGCGCCGGTTCGGCACCGAAACCTACGTGGAGCGGGTCGAGAAGATTCTCGCGGATACGGCGAAGGCCGCGAAGGCGAAAAGGCAGTAGCCGGCGCGAGCCGCCCCCCCGGAACGAGCCCTCATGCGGCAATGCGCTGCGTGGGGGCTTTGCTTTTCAGCGCGGGGCCTGGTCGGGCGAGTGGCGGGCAGGTCGTTGCGTAGCGTGGCGGGCGCGTGCTTGCACGATCGCCGTTGGGGGGACGGCGGGCGATGCGAGACGGCAGTGGGATAGGGCGATGTGAGAGGACGGCGTGAGAAGGCAACGCGAGAAGGCAACGCGAGAAGGCAACGCGAGAAGGCGACGCGAGAAAGACGGTGCCCAGGGTACCCCGCGCAGTGAAAGCCGGCCGAGGACGGCCCAGGCGGGTCGTGGCGCGGCCCGACGCCGGAGGCCTGCCCATCCGGTCAACCCGGTGTGCCGACGCGCTCAGGCCACGATAAAGCCCCCGCGCGGCGGGGTGCCGCGCGGGGGCTCGGGAACCCGGGCCGGCCGGATCAGGCCGCCCGTTCGGGCGCCGGCGCGACGACGCGGGCGGGGCGGGACGGCTTGAAGCTGGCCGACCACGTCATCGCGGGCCGTTCGAACATCCGGTAGAACAGGTAGGCGACCGGGATCGCGGCGGCCATGAACGCGAACGACGGCCAGATCGACAACTGCAGTTCGGAATGGAACAGCACCGAGCCGAGGCAGACGAACAGCGGCAGGTGAATCAGGTACAGCGAATAGCTGAAGTCGCCGAACCAGCTCAGCACGCGCAACGGCGGCGTCGTGCGCGGCGGGCGGGCGAGCGCGCGGTACAGGAAGCACGCGAAGCCGGCCGACCAGAGCTGGAACGCGCCGTACTGGCCGAAATGGAACGCGCCGCAGCCGGCGGCCAGCAGCACGGCGGCCGCGCCGTACCACGCACGCGACGGCACGGCGGCCGCGTCGCGCGGCGACTGTGCGCGCACGTCGGCGATCCACGCGCCGATCGTCCAGGACAGCCAGTACGACGTGAAGAACTGCAGGTCGTGCCGTTCGAGCAGCCACGCCGACGCGACGTTGACGAGCGCGACCGCGGCCACGACCGCCGGCATGCCGATGCGCCGGCGTACCGCGAACAGCAGCGGGTAGATCGCGTAGAACTGCACTTCGAGCGACAGCGTCCACAGCGCGCCGTTCGACCCGTACGTGTAGCCGGCGACGCCCTGCAGCGAGAACAGGTTCACGAGGAACGCGACGAGGCCGACGTCGCGGATCTTGTGGCTGACGGGCTCGATCTGCAGGCTGACCGAGTCGAGCGCGAGCGTGAACAGCAGCGCGGCGAGCAGCACCGGATAGATGCGCGCGAACCGGCGCATCCAGAAGTTCGGCGCGTCGAGCCGGTACGCGGGATCGGCCGCGAGCTTGAGCGCCGCGTTGCGGTGGATGCAGTAGCCGCTGATCACGAAGAAGATCGGCACGCCGGCGGAGCCCCACGCGAACGGAAAGGTCAGGTAGCCGGCGATCGCGCCCGGGGTGAGCGCATGGCCGTAAGCGTGATGGAAGCTCTGCATGCCGACCCAGACGACCTGCCGGCAGTGGAAATAGGCGACGAGCAACGCCGCGAAGCCGCGCATCGCGTCGATCACGTGTTCCTTGTGGTCGGCGACGGGCGGCGCGGTCAGAGACGATCCGCTGAAAGCTTGCATGCGATTCGATTCCTTGCGACGGATTGACGGGAAGTTTCATCCAATCGTAATGCGCAAGAATTCGATCAATGAATAAAAAAATCTCACCGGGAAATATCGGTATTCCACATCATGGTTTTATCGCGTTCGGAAAGCGGTTCCGCGAGGTGGGTCAATTATTTACCGATTTTTTTCTGATAGTTTGAAGCTCCAGTTGATTGATGCAAGGAGCGGCAAGATGGACATGCATTGGATCGCGAGCGCTGCAGTACTGCTGGTCATGGCCGTGCTGTCGGCGTACCGCGAGGCGCTGAAGAACGAACCGATTCGCCCGGGGCTCGAACGGGGCGGCGTGCCCTATATCGAGGAATTCGAATCGTAAGAATTTGTATCTGGAAAATCGGTAATTTGTTTCTGCCTCGGCACTCGGTTCGGCAATATCGACCGGGTTGAAAGGATTATATTTTTTCCGGAATCATTGGGCAATCAGTCCATATCGATAATGAGCGGAGTCGAATTGGCAGTACCGTCGATTCTCGATATGCCGTTCGGAACACAATCGCGCCGGGTCGCTGGTCGACGCGGCGCAGTCAACGCAATCAGGATGCGAACATGTTGAAAGTCACCAAGGCCGTGTTCCCCGTTGCCGGTCTCGGCACGCGGTTCCTCCCGGCAACGAAGGCGAGCCCGAAGGAAATGCTGCCCGTCGTCGACAAGCCGCTGATCCAGTACGCGGTCGAGGAAGCGATCAACGCCGGTATCACCGAGATGATCTTCGTCACCGGGCGCAGCAAGCGCGCGATCGAGGATCACTTCGACAAGTCGTACGAGATCGAGGCCGAGCTCGAGGCGCGCGGCAAGGAAAAGCTGCTCGAGCTCGTGCGCGGCATCAAGCCGAGCCACGTCAACTGCTTCTACGTGCGCCAGCCGGAAGCGCTCGGCCTCGGCCACGCGGTGCTGTGCGCGGAGAAGCTGGTGCACGGCGAGCCGTTCGCGGTGATTCTCGCCGACGACCTGCTGCACGGCGAACAGCCGGTGCTGAAGCAGCTCGTCGACGTGTTCGACCACTATCACAGCTCGGTGATCGGGGTCGAGACGATCGCGCGCGACGACAGCCGTTCGTACGGCGTCGTCGAAGGCCGCGAATGGGAGGAGGACATCATCAAGCTGTCGGGCATCATCGAGAAGCCCGCGCCCGAGGATGCGCCGTCGAATCTCGGCGTGGTCGGCCGCTACGTGTTCATGCCGACGATTTTCGATCACCTGCGCAAGCTCAAGCCGGGCGCCGGCGGAGAGCTGCAGCTGACCGACGCGGTCCAGTCGCTACTCGCGAACGAGCAGGTGCTCGCGTATCGCTACTACGGTACGCGCTTCGACTGCGGCAGCAAGATCGGCTATCTCAAGGCCACCGTCGAGCTCGCGCTCCAGCATCCGGAAGTGAGCCGCGAATTCGAGGCCTACCTGCGTACCTGCTTGCCCGCGCTGGCTGCTGTCGCTTAAGCAGCCTCGCGCTCCGTTGTTTCAGGTGGTGGTTGTTCCGTTGGCCCCGGCCGCTCGCGCGCCGGGGCTTTTTTGCGTATACGGGCGAGCGGATGCGTGATTCTGGTGCGCACCGTCGAGGTGAGTGCGGTGGCGGGTTTGCCGTGCGAGCGTTGCCGCGTGTGGAGCCGGGCGCCCCGGCAAGCATGGGCGTCATGCCTGAAACCGGTGCCGCGACGGGTGACCGGGCGGCCTCTGTCGCGATTCGATTGCGCGCTGCTCGTCGATGTTCGGTGCCGCAGCGGTGCTGCCGGTGCCGGTCGATGACGGGGCGCCACGCCACGCTGGCCGGGTGTCAGCTTCCGGGTGTGGCCCGAATCGCGGTTTTCCCGTTCGATCGTATCCGCATCGGTGCGGCGTTCAACGTGCCGACGTGCCCGGCTGTGCGACGAACCGCCGGGCCAGCATCGCGGCGACCGGCTTCTTGAAGTCGAGCAGCCGCTTTTCGAGGTAGCGCCAGGACAGGTGCGCGAGCAGCACGGCGAGCGCGAACTGCAGCATCTCGGGCAGCGTTTCGCGGACGATTTCCGGTATTGCCCCGTGCGCGAAGTGCGCGGGCAGCACGCCGAAGCGCGTCGGAATCAGGTTGTGGAACAGGTAGAAGCCGTAGCTGATCGTGCCGAGATAGACGAGCGGCGCCCAGTCGAGCAGCGCCACGACCGGATGCTCGGGTTCGCTGACGATCCACAGCAGCAGCGCGCCGAGCGACGCGGACAGGCCGAGATCCGCGAGCCCCGCGATCGCGTCGGGGAGTGCCGTGCATGCGGGCAGCACGAGGAAGAACACGACGCCTGCCGCGCCGAGCCAGCCGGGCGGCACGCGGCGCACGGCGGCCGCGCCGCGTCCGGCG